>JALSJF010000252.1 GCA_026989505.1 Cyclobacteriaceae bacterium | reverse complement strand
TCCGGCCATAGCCTGCTTGTTGCATAAAGGGCACTACGGCCCTGGCCAGAATCTGGTTGTTGAGCAAGTGGCTGTTAAAAGCCCGGAGGTATTCTTCTTCCCCGGCATCAATGGCCAATCCCCCCGGAGGGCCACCGGTATTGTTCACCAGAATATGATAGTGGTTCTCCTGCGCCACTACGGCCCGCACGGCATCACTGTCATTAAAATCGGCCACCAGCACCGCATGCCGCTGCCCCCGGTCGGTAGCCAGGGTGGCAGCAGCCTTTTCCAGGGCTTCCCGGTTACGGGCCAGCAAAGTAACCCCGGCCCCCAGCAAGGCTATTTCCCGGGCGGCTGCCAGGCCAATGCCCTGTGAGCTGCCGCACACCAGGGCCTGCTTACCATCTAAGTTTAAATCCATTGGCTAAAAATAAACTAATTCCCGCAGAGTAAAAATATTGGCCGGGGAATTCCCGCGCCCTACGCATATCGGCAAAAAATATTACTTTAGAGCCAAACAACGCTTTACCTATGGCTATACAACGACCCTTTAGTTTTAAACGCTGGATAGATGAAAACCGGCACTTGTTGAAACCGCCTGTGGGCAACCAGGTGGTATATAAGGATAACCGTGATTTTATCGTCATGGTGGTGGGCGGCCCCAACCACCGTAAAGACTATCATTATAATGAAACCGAAGAATTCTTCTACCAGCTTGAGGGGGATATCACCCTGCGGATTATGGAAGACGGCCAGGCGGTGGATATCCCTATCCGCGAAGGGGAAATATTTTTACTGCCGCCCAAAGTGCCCCATTCGCCCCAACGGCCGGCCGGTACGGTTGGCCTGGTGATGGAAATCAAACGTAACCATGGCGAGCAGGACGGCTTTATGTGGTTTTGCGAAAACTGCCACCACAAATTATACGAAGAGTACTTCACCCTTACCGACATCGTGAAGCAATTACCCCCGGTTATGGAGAAGTTTTATGCATCTGCCGACCTGCGTACGTGTAAAAGTTGCGGCACAACCATGGAAAAGCCTTGAAAAAACAACAGCCTTTAACCGTAGATATCCACACCCATATCCTGCCCGAAACCTGGCCCGACCTGCAGGAACGCTACGGCTATGGCGGTTTCATCCGCCTGGAGCACCACAAGCCCTGCTGCGCCCGGATGATGATGGACGATAAATTTTTCCGTGAAGTAGAGGCCAACGTGTGGGATGCCGGGGTGCGGCTGCGCGAGTGCGACCACCACCAGGTAGATGTGCAGGTGCTGTCAACCGTGCCGGTGATGTTCAGCTACTGGGCCAAGCCCGAACATACCCTGGACCTGGCCAAAATCCTCAACGACCATATTGCCGGCATCGTAGCGCAATACCCCAGACGTTTTGTTGGCCTGGGCACCCTGCCCATGCAGCACCCGGCCATGGCCATCCGTGAGCTGGAGCGCTGCCTCGATATCGGGCTGGCCGGCATTCAGATAGGCACCCACATCAACGACTGGAACCTTGATGCCCCGGAAGTGTTTGCCGTGCTGCAGGCAGCCGAGGCCCTGGGGGCAGCGGTATTTATCCACCCCTGGGATATGATGGGCAAAGACCAGATGACCAAATACTGGCTGCCGTGGCTGGTGGGCATGCCGGCCGAAACCGCCCGGGCTATTACTTCGTTGATTTTTGCCGGCACCCTGGAAAAACTGCCCGGCCTCAGGGTGGCCTTTGCCCATGGCGGGGGCTCTTTCCCGGCTACCATAGGCCGCATAGAGCATGGCTTTGAGGTAAGGCCCGATTTATGTGCCGTGGACAATGATGTTAATCCGCGGGAATACCTGGGCCGGTTTTACCTTGACTCGCTGGTGCATGATGAAAAAATGCTGAGGTATATTGTTGATTTAATGGGTGCCGATAAAATTGCCCTCGGTACCGATTACCCCTTTCCCCTGGGCGAGCTTGAGCCCGGGAAACTGATAAAATCGGCTGGCTTTGCGCCCGCTGTGGAAAGCAAATTGTTGGGCGAAAATGCCTTTGCCTGGCTGGGGATAGATAAATCATTGTTCAGCTAATGGAAGCCGTGCTGACCAGCCCCGTGGGCAACTTAAAAGTAGTGGTGGCCAACAACCGGCTGACCTCCCTGTGTTTTACCCGGGAGCAGGCCACCCCGTTGCCGGAAGATGACACCCTCCTCCTGGTAAAAGAGCAATTAGCAGCATATTTTGCCGGCAACAGGATTTCTTTTACCCTGCCCCTGGCCCCGGCCGGTACCGCCTTTCAGCAAAACGTCTGGCAGCAGTTACAAGCCATCCCCTATGGCACCACCATTTCCTACCGGCAGCTTGCCCATCGCCTGGGCGGCCCCCGCTGTATCCGGGCGGCAGCACAGGCCAACGGGCAGAACCCCATAGCCATTATTATCCCCTGCCACCGGGTGATTGGCAGTGATGGCCGCCTGACCGGCTATGCCGGAGGGCTGGATAAAAAAGCCTTCCTGCTCAACCTGGAAGGAGCAACCGTGATGAACCAGATAACCATTTTTTAACTATGCAATACGCGTACAGCAAAACGTTTGCCCGGCAACAAGATAAGGCCGATGAGCTTTCCCATTTCAGGAACATGTTTCATATTCCGCAACATCAGGGGCGGGATGTCCACTATTTTACCGGCAACTCCCTGGGTTTGCAACCTAAAATAGCCAAAGAGCTGGTGCTTGAAGAGTTTGACGCCTGGGCCGAATACGGGGTGGAAGGGCATTTTGAGGGCAAACGGCCCTGGTTTCACTACCACAAATTCACCAAAGGTATGATGGCCCGCATTGTGGGCGCCCTGGCCAGCGAGGTGGTGGTAATGAACAGCCTGACCGTGAACCTGCATTTGCTGATGGTCTCGTTTTACCGCCCCACCCAACAGCGCTTTAAAATCATTACCGAGGCCGGGGCCTTCCCTTCTGACCAGTATGCCCTGGAAACCCAGGTGCGCTTTCATGGCTTTGATCCTGATGAAGCCATTATTGAACTGGCCCCCCGGGCGGGGGAGCACCTTTTACGCACCGAGGATATCCTGGAAACCATAGACCGGCATGGTGAGCAACTGGCCCTGGTGATGATGGGTGGGGTGCAGTATTTTACCGGCCAGCTCTTTGATATGAAAACAATTACCGATGCCGGCCACGCGGCCGGGGCTACCGTGGGTTTCGACCTGGCCCATGCAGCCGGCAATGTGCCCCTGCAACTGCACGACTGGAATGTTGATTTTGCTGTCTGGTGTACGTACAAATACCTGAATTCCGGGCCCGGCAACCTGGCCGGGGCCTATGTTCACCAGCGGTATGCCAACGACCCTTCATTACCCCGTTTTGCCGGCTGGTGGGGCTATAATGAGCAGCAGCGGTTTATGATGAGAAAAGGCTTTGTGCCCATGCTCGGTGCCGATGGCTGGCAGTTGAGCAATGTAAATGTGCTTTCGGCTGCAGCTGTTATGGCCTCTATGGAAGTCCTGCATAAGGTTGATCCGCGGAAGCTACGCAGGAAAAGCCTGGCCCTCACCGGCTACGCTGAATACCTGATCAATACCCTTGTGGCCAAAACCGGGGCCAAGGCCAGGATTATCACCCCGGAAAACCCTGAAGAACGCGGCTGCCAGTTGTCGCTGGCCATTGAAGAACAGGGCAATAAGGTCTTTGAACAATTAACCCACCACGGCATAGTGGTTGACTGGCGCGAAGGCAACCTTGCCGATGGCCGGCCGGGGGTCATCCGCCTGGCGCCCGTGCCTTTGTATAATACCTTTGCGGATGTTTATGAATTTGCCGTTAAATTAGAAGCGGCCTTAACCTAAGGCAAATGCAGCACCAGGAACATATTACCATCATCGGGGCCGGGCTGGTAGGCTCGTTGCTGGCAGCCTACCTGCAAAAAAGGGGTTACCAGGTAAACGTATTTGAGCGCAGGCCCGATTTACGCAAGGAGCAGTTGCGGGCCGGTAAGTCCATAAACCTGGCCCTGAGTAACCGCGGCTGGCGGCCGTTGACCGAAATCGGTATAGAGGAGCAACTTAAACAACTGATCATCCCCATGAAAGGGCGCATGATGCATGACCCGGAAGGCAACCTCAGCTTTCAGCCCTATGGTAAGGAAGGCCAGGCTATCAACTCTATTTCCCGGGGGGGGCTTAATGCCCTGTTGATGGATACCGCAGAACAATACGGGGCAAAGTTTCATTTTAACCATAAATGCTTGGCTATTGACTTTGCCCGCACCGTTGCCTATTTGCAACATAAAGACACCTCCCTGGAAATCCACTCCGATTTGATTTTTGGGGCTGACGGGGCCTACTCGGCCGTAAGGCAGGCCATGCAGAAAACCGACCGCTATAACTACGCCCAACAGTATATTTCCCATGGGTATAAAGAGTTGTCTTTCCCGCCTACGGCCGAAAATGACTTTGCCGTAGAAAAAAATGCCCTGCACATTTGGCCCCGTAAAGATTTTATGCTTATTGCCCTGCCGAACCTGGACAAAAGCTTTACCGTTACTCTCTTTCTGCCGTTTGAGGGGGAGAAATCGTTTGCCGCCCTGCAATCTGAAACTGCAATCGAGGCGTTCTTTAGCCGGGAGTTTAACGATGCCCGGGTGCTGATGCCCCGCCTGGTGGAAGAGTTTAATAGCAACCCTACCGGCTCACTGGTGACGATTAAAAGTTATCCCTGGGTAACCAACAAAGTTTGTGTTATAGGCGATGCCGCCCATGCGGTAGTACCTTTTTATGGCCAGGGAATGATCTGCGGCTTTGAAGACTGCTATGTGCTGAACAGCCTGTTAGACGAATATGCCGATAACTGGGCCTTGGCCCTGGCTGCCTTTCAGCAACAACGCAAACCCGATGCCGATGCCATTGCCGACCTGGCCCTGGAGAACTTTGTGGTGATGCGCGACAAGGTGGCCGATAAGGACTTTTTGTTACGTAAGCGGATCGAAGCCCACCTGCACACCCTTTACCCCGACAGATGGATTCCCCTTTACAGTATGGTTACCTTTAATCCCGATATCCGCTATTCCGAAGCGCTGAAAATCGGCCGCCAGCAGGAGAAAATTATGGATGAGGTCATGCAGTCGTTAGAACCTGGCCAGGACTGGCACACACTCGACTTTGCCACTATTGTGCAACAGTTAGAAAACTGATATTGTATAGCAGAAATTATCCTGGCGGAATGATTTTTTTTGCGTTTTATCGTTATTTGTCTTTAATAATGCTTATCTTGGAAGTCAAATACTATGAAACAGGGCCAAACATATGTTGGCATAATGCGGAAGGGGTTAATCCTGCTAAGTTTTTTATGGGTCACAACCCCTTCCCTGGCCGTAACTTATTTGTCATCGGGCAGCGGGGAATTTTCTACCATCTTTCCTTTGGCCGGGCTGGCTGATGGCGACCAGTTGGTGATTCAAAACGGCCATACCCTGACGGTCAACGGCATTAACGATTATTCCTCCATTGCCAATTTAACCATTACCATTCAGAGTGGGGGTGTGCTTGAGTTAAACGATATCCTGGGACTGTTAATTTTAGGCCCGGGCAGCCAGGTAGTGGTTGATACGGGCGGGCAGGTAACTACTGTCGGGGTGGTTGGTGGCCTTACCACCGGCATTTCCATCCTTCCCGATGGGGTTTTCCCTCCGGCATATTCCCCCTTATTTGGTGATCCAAACCCATTAAACGGGCCTGCTAATATCACCGCAGCCGGTACTACGCCACTAAATCAACTCTATTCTATCGCCAGCGGTAACTGGAATACTACCGGCACCTGGTCTTCTACCAGTGGCGGCACTTCCTGTGGGTGTGTGCCTACGGCTACAGATTTGGTCTTTGTGCAAAACGGCAACACCGTAAGCATTAATGGTAATGTAGAAAGTGCCGGGCTGACCATTTTAAGCGGGGGCAGGGTACAATGGACAGCCACCGGTACACTTAGTATTCGCAATTCGGGCAGTATTACGGTAGAAACAGGAGGCTTTTTAGATGAAAATGGCCAGACAGGGGCTAATGTTTTTCTCGACAACACTGCGGCCGTTTCCATTGTCTCAGGTGGTGATATTACCCTTGATAATCTCACGTACAACAATAATGCCGTACCGGTACACATGACCAACAGCAGTTCTTTTCAGTTAAGCAGCACCCTGTTTATCGGGGCCAATGCAGATATAACCAATAGTGCCAGCGGCCTGATGACCTTTCTGGCTATGGATGCCGGCAATAATAACTTTACCTTTAACAATAGTGGTACGGTAGTTATGGGCGGGGACTTTTTGAACATGGCCGGCACCGAAAATATTAATAACCGCAACGGGGCCGTGTGGAATTACTTTGGGGCAACTTTTGCTGCCGGTACCGAACTTTATTGCGATATTGACGGGGCCAATACCTTTATTTATACCCTTTCTGGGGCGCAGGATATCATTACCCCGCAGGATTCGTACTGGCACCTGGGCCTGGGCGGCTCCGGGGCCAAATCCCTGCAGGGCAATATCAATATCAAAGGGGATTTGAACATTACCGACCCCGCCAGCCTGGCGGCCGGCACTAATGGGGTTACCTTTAATGGTACCGTTGCCCAAAACATTACCCTTTCGGCCGCCAATAGCATCAGCTTTTATAACCTTACCCTGAACAACACTTCCGGTGCCGTACCGGCCATCCTGGTGGGGGCCAATGTAGTTAGTCTGGACGTAAGCAACACCATAACCTTTATTCAGGGGGTACTGGATGTGACCAATGCCGGCACGGGGTTGGTTTACTCCGGGCCTGATATCACAGCCGCCAATGCCGGGGATGCCGATAGCTTTGTTGACGGGCCGTTCCGGGTAACTACTGCCGGTAACTTTGTGTTTCCCGTAGGCGATGGCAACAAGTGGGCCAGAATAGGTATTTCCGGGTTGTCGGGCAGCGAAACCTTTACCGCTTCTTACATCAATAGTGTCTATCCTGATGTCACTGTATCGGGC
This sequence comes from Cyclobacteriaceae bacterium, assembly GCA_026989505.1. Classification (GTDB taxonomy): domain Bacteria; phylum Bacteroidota; class Bacteroidia; order Cytophagales; family Cyclobacteriaceae; genus S012-113. The sequence continues at coordinate 2,111 of JALSJF010000252.1, read as the reverse complement.
CTGAACCATGTAAGCGGTTACGAATACTGGTTGCTCGACCGGGCCGGTACCCAATCGGCTGCTGTGACCTTGTATTGGGAGGATGGTTCGCCCACCGGCAGCGATATCACCGATATCACCTCCGGGGACCTGGTGGTGGCCCGCTACAATACCGTTGACTGGGTCAGCGAAGGACAAGGAACGATTACCGGCACCACGGCCGCAGGGACCATAACCACGGCTGCTGCGGTAACTAATTTCAGCCCGTTTACCTTCGGTTCGTTGACTGGTGTCAACCCGCTGCCCATCAACCTTACCTCGTTTACCGGCCGGCAGGAAGGCGAAGCCCTGGTATTGACCTGGGAAACCGCCTCGGAAATCAACAACGATTTTTTTACCCTCGAACGCTCTTACGATGGCGCGGAATATAAACCCATAGGCACCCTTCCCGGCAGTGGCACCACCCGTGAAACGGAAGTTTATTATTTTAATGATTATCCGGCCTACTCCGGTATCATATACTACCGCCTCAGTCAAACCGATTTTGACGGTACTTCCGAAACATTTCCCGTTATTGGCGTTAATTATGAAAGCCGCCAGCAAAATATACAGGTGTTCCCCAACCCCGTGGCCGGGAAAACGTTTACCCTGTTGCTGCCGGCCAATCACAAAGGAAAAGTGCTGATCAGTATTTATTCGCTTACCGGCACCCTTGTTTTCCGGCAGGCGTATGACAATCCGGCAAACAGGCTGCTGATTGATATGGGCCAACAGCAACCAGCCGGTATATACCTGTTACAGGTTGATACGCAAACAGGCAGTTATAAAACAAAGCTTTACCAGGAATAGCTTTACCAAACGTTGATTGCCGGGGAGGTTATCTGTTTTTACAGGTTCCTCTATTTACTTCTGCCGGGCACGGGGCCCTGAAGTTTATCCACCCGTAGCCGTTCCTCCCGGTTGGCAATTTGCCAGGCCGTATAAAATACCAGTTGTGCCCTTTTCTGCAGCAGGTTAAATTCTATTTTATCTACCGTGTCGGTAGGGCGGTGGTAGTCTTCGTGCACCCCGCTGAAGTAAAAGATAATGGGGATATTGTTTTTGGCAAAATTCCAGTGGTCGGAGCGGTAGTAGATACGCTCGGGGTGGTTTTCATCGTTGTAGGTGTAGTCGAGGGTAAGGTGGGTAAAGGTGCTGTTGGCCATTTCACTCAACGCATGCAGTTCGGAGGACAGCCGGTCGGAACCCACCAGGTAAACAAACTCCAGGTTATCTTCATGGGCTTTATCGTGCCGGCCAATCATATCAATGTTAAGGTCCACCACCGTATTGGCCAACGGCAACACCGGGTTATGGGTATAATATTGCGAGCCAATCAGGCCTTTCTCTTCTCCGGTTACCGTCATAAATAAAATACTCCTGCGCGGGCCGTGGCCGGCTGCCTGCGCCTGCACAAAGGCTTCGGCAATTTCCAGCACGCTTACCGTGCCGGAGCCATCGTCATCGGCCCCGTTGTTTACCTGCCCGTCCCGGATACCAATATGGTCGTAATGGGCAGTAATTAGCACCACTTCCTCTTTTTTGTCGGTACCCTCAAGGTAGCCCAAAACATTCTCGGTGTCGAGTTGCGCAACCGGCAGCGAAGTAAACCAGGTAAGCCGGATGTTGCGGGCGTTGATATTTCTGATCAGGTGCGGTGGGGTGTTGGCCCGTAGCAGGGTGTTGGTGGTTTCCTGGTCGGTACCCAGGATGTCCTGCAGCACTATGGGCGACACCAGAAAATATCCGTGGGGGATGCCCGCTACTGTTTTTTGGGCAAAGGCGTTATGCCTGCGGGCGTAGTTACGGCCTTGGCTTCTGCGGTATTTAACAAAGGCCTCCCTGGTAGCAAAAGGGGCTATTACTACCATGGCCGCACCCCTGGCATACGCTGCTTTGGCCAGGGCCGGGTAGTCCTCCCGTCCGGCATCTGGGGCAATGATTACGGCTGCTTTGCCTTTAACCCCAGCCGGCATAGCCCGCCCCTTGAGCAAGAGCAACTCCTTTTGTACGGGCTTCTCCATGGCATATTTGCCGGCAAACAACAGGTTATGCCTGAGGGTGTAGGTGGTATGGTTGTTTGTTCGCAGGTA
>JALSJF010000251.1 GCA_026989505.1 Cyclobacteriaceae bacterium | reverse complement strand
GACGGCAAAAAAAACAGGATAACCAAATGCCTGGATAAGCCATCCGCCTGCCACCGGAAATAAGGCCGGCACCAGGTTGCCGGCCCCTGACAGGCCTGCGTACACAGCCCGGTTTTCATTCGTGGAGACCTCCAGCAGGATACCCTCCATGGCTACCTTATAGAAGGTAAAACCCAGGCCGCCCAAAAAGAAATACCATACAAAAGCTGCAGCCGACCCCCAAAGGAGCAAATGCAAGGGGGTTAAAAAAGTTATGACGGCAATACCATATAAAAGCCACTTGTAGCGGATGCTGTGGCTAAAATAATAAACCAGTAAGCCGGCCAGCACCCCTGCCGAAACCTTAAAAACCAGGTATTGCCCAACCTGGGTGTTGCCAATGGTAAACATTTGTTTACTATAAAGCATCAGGAAAGGCAGCAACGATAAGCTTATGCCTAAGGTATTCACCAGCAACAGGTAGCCTTTTAGCCTGGGATTGGCAGCAACTTCTTTTTTCAGGGTAGTTATGTAGCCCCGCAGGGAGTGGATTTTTACTACCGCCCCACGCACTTCTGTTACCCGCCAGAACCCCAGGGTTGCGATGGCCAGGGAAAGGCCCGCAGTCATAAACAAGGCCCCGTAGTTAAATGGGTAATTCAACCGGCCCAACATTTTTGCCGCCAACAGTGCCGAAACAAATACCCCGATGCTCATAAGGGTTTGTCGTATTGAAAAAAACGCTTTACGTTTACCGGGTTGCAGTGATTTGCCGAGGATGTCGGTATAGCTGATGGCGGCAAAGGACCCGCTTAACGAGAAAACAGTGATGAGCACAAAAATAAGCGCCAGGGCAGAACCAATATGATGCCGGGTGAAGAAAAACAATAATAACCCCAAGCCAAACAAAGCGGTTACACGCAGCAGTATGGCAAAAATTAAAAAGCCCTTTTTTTCTGCCCGATTATTCAGGTAGGGCGAAAACACGATCTGCATAAACGAAGAGCCGCCTACCATAATAGCGGTAAGCAGGCCGATATGAAAAGAGCGGCCCCCGGCATCTATCACCATAGCCGGCACGATGGTGTCCACATCCATGAAATTTTGGGCCAGGGCCAGAAATAGGGCATGCCATAGATATGCGAAAAAGTTATTTGTGGATACTGCTGAGGTGAGTTTTGTAACCGCCATGTCTGTACCGCTGCTTGTTGCTGTCCCAAAAATAAGCTGGGAACAGCGGGGGCTATGTGAGCCAGGTTACGCAACCAACCACGCCTAGTGCACCAGGCACCTTAACGTTAAAATATAACAAAATATAACAAAACAAATAAAACAAATAAATAAGCAATAGCTAATAATATATTAGGTATTCATATTTTTTAATAAAACCAATTGGTAATTAATAAAACCGGTAAAAAATATAGTGTTCAACAATACAAAGAATACTATATTATCTATTAATGATACTATATTAACACACATAAAATATAACAAAAACAATATGCAACAATTACACCAACGGTTTGACAGGCAAGGGTTCCGGTGCTAACTTTAAATAGTAATTTATGTTTCACTAAAGTTAAACACCATGAGAAAAAGTTTACTTTTTGGTCTTGCGTTGTTAATCTGGGCTGGTATGGCCCTGGCGCAAGACCGCACTGTTTCCGGTAAGGTGACATCAGCAGATGATGGTTCACCACTACCGGGAGTGAACATTGTTGTGAAAGGAACCACAACAGGCGCGGTTACCGATATTGACGGTAACTACAAACTTTCTGTACCGGGAGATGCCAATATTTTGGTCTTCACCTTTATTGGTATGACGACACAGGAGGTGGAAATTGGCAATCGAAGTATTATTGACATTGCCATGGCATTGGATACCGAACAACTTGCCGAGGTTGTAGTTGTAGGATACGGTACCCAGAACAAGGAGGCAATTACCGGCTCGGTATCAATTATTGATCCGGCCAAACTGGAAATGATGCCACAGGCCAGCTTCCAGGATGCGTTACAAGGGAGTTCTCCGGGTTTGCAGGTGGTTAACAACGATGGTGCCCCTGGTGCGGGCATTTCTGTACGGGTACGGGGAATAGGCTCTATGAACGCCTCCAACGAACCATTGTACGTGATCGATGGCATTCCGGTAACTTCCGGGGCTGTTTCGCAAACGGATTTTAGTAATGGAGGTAGAAGTTCCAATGTTTTAGCTTCATTGAACCCGAATGATATAGAGAGCTTAGTCGTTCTGAAAGATGCTGCTTCAACGGCTATCTATGGTTCAAGGGGCGCTAATGGCGTGGTACTGATTACGACCAAGAGCGGTAAAGCCAGCGATAAAGCAAAAATTGACGTAAAAGCCCGCTGGGGGTTTGCTGATTTTGCTTTTAATAACCTGCTGCAACCGCTTACCGGAGACCAGTATTTTGATGCTTATGTAGAAGGTTATGTAAACCTGGGCTGGACAGAGCAGGCCGCTATAGATCAATTCTGGACACAGTTTCCGGTAAACCCGGAAACCGGCACCTATTACAGTACCAACTGGTTGGACGAGATAACCCAAATTGGCTTTACCCAGGAATACGATGTTAGTGTAAATGGGGGTGATGAAAAATTAAATTATTTTGTTTCCGGTAACTACTTCGATCAGAATGGCACGGTTATCAACAATAAGTTTGAGCGGCTATCGGCCCGGGCTAACGTTTCAGGCCAGTTAACCAAAAAACTTTCGTTTTCCAATAACCTCAACGTATCCAACTTTAACCAACGCGGCATTACCGATGGCACAAGATGGCAGGCGCCATTTTATCTCGCTATATTAATGGCCCCGGCAGTACCGGTATTTGATCAGCAAGGCAACTATTATGCTGACCACAAATCATTTTTTATGGGGGGTAACAACCCTGTGGGTCACCTGAATGAAGATAAACGTGAGCTACGCCAAACCAGGATTATTGATAATATAACAGCAACCCTGGAAATCATTGAAGGGCTTTCATTCAAATCGGCCTGGAGTTTTGATATTTTGCGCGTTGACGAATACTTATACTCTAACCCAAGATATGGCGATGGCCGCAATGTAGGTGGTTTTGCCACCGAGGCGCGTACCGGTGTTTATAACTGGCTCGGCACGCAAACCCTAAACTATGGTGCCACCTTTGCCGATGTCCATAACCTTGACGTAATGTTGGGCTATGAGGCGCAAAAAGTAAAAACGGATGTTGTACGGGCCGATGGCGAAGGCTTTGCCCACCCCAGTTTAAAAACCCTGGCCAGTGCGGCTAACCCAACCAATGCTTTTAGTTCCCGTACACAATACGCCTTCAATTCCTATTTTGGCCGGGTGAACTATGATTATCAGAATAAGTATTTCCTTTCGGCTTCTCTTCGCAGGGATGGCTCATCCAGGTTTGGCCCCGACAAACGCTGGGGAACCTTCTGGTCCGTTGGCGGAGGTTATGTCCTGAGTGAAGAAGCCTTTATGGAAAATGTTAACTTTATTAACTTCCTGAAATTACGAACGAGCTATGGTATCACGGGTAATGCTAGTATCGGCAATTTCCCGTGGGCCGGCTTATGGGGCTTTGGCCGGGCGTATGATGGCAACCCGGGGGCGGCACCAAGCCAGGTGGCCAACCCCGAACTTACCTGGGAGTCGCAATCAAACTTTAACATAGGCCTCGACTTGGACATGTTCAATAACCGCCTGCGGGGCAGTGTGGAATACTTTAGCCGTTTATCTTCCGACCTGCTTCTTAACCGGCCATTGTCATTAACCACAGGGTTTAGGTCCGTTACCCAAAACTTTGGCGATATGAAAAATACCGGCTGGGAAATAGCCCTTGCCGGGGATATTGTTTCTACGGATGACTTTATCCTGACGTTGGGTGGAAATATTACTTTCCTGAAAAACGAGATAACCTTCTTGCCTGAGCCGGTCCTTGCGGGTACAAAGCGCAGGGAGGAAGGTCGTGACTTTCAGGAATACTACCTCTTTGGCTGGGCCGGGGTTGACCCTGCCAATGGCGACCCCTTATGGTACACGGATTCTACCAAAACCACGACCACTAATAATATAAACGAGGCGGTAAGGTTTTATGATGGCAAATCCGCTACCCCAAAAGCTTATGGTGGCTTTAACCTGGATGCAACCTGGAGAGGCCTGACCGTTGGCCTGTTCTTTAACTACCAGTTTGGCAACTACCTGTATGATGGCCCGGGTTGGGTACTTCATGGCGATGGCCGGTTTACCCCGCGAAGCACCTCGCAATATGCCTGGGAAAACCGCTGGACACCGGAAAACGCCAATAATGCCACTTTCCCGCAACGTGCCTGGGGAGGTAACCAGGCCTCGAATACCCGTAACTCTGACCGGTACCTATTCGATGGAGACTTTATTCGTTTGAAGAAAGTTAATATCATGTATAACTTCCCGAATAATATTACCAATCGTCTTAAACTGCGCTCGTTACAAGTGTATGTCAGCCTGGATAATATCTGGACCTGGGTAGCTGATAAAGAACTGTATTTCGATCCCGAACAAACGATCAGTGGTTTCTATAATACCGTGACCCCAATCAGTAAAACGATGAACTTTGGCCTGAACATAGGGCTATAATAGTTAAACTGAAAATGAAAGAATATGAAAACAATATATAAATTATTCATCCTGCTGGTAATGGTTTTTGGCGTTACCTCTTGTGGTAAAGACTTCCTTGACCTGCAACCTGAGCAGAGTGTTTCCGATGATACCTTTTTGCAGAATATTGATGACTTTCAGACCGCAATACTGGGAGCCTATGATCAAATGCAAAACTCAGACTGGTATGGCCGTTATTTCTTACTGGTACCCGATGTAATGGGTGAAGATGTAAAGCAGAATGCCAGTGCCAACCGGGCCAAAGAATGGGCCGAGTATAATGGTTCGGCAGTGGATTTCATCCCCCGCGAAATTTGGGCCGAACTTTATGAGGGGATTAACATTGTTAACAAAATAATCAATGCGGATTTTGTACCACCGGATGCAGTTAAAGCAGAGTATGAAAACATACTGGGCCAGGCTTATGCCATCCGGGCCATTGCCCATTTCGACCTGGTAAGGGTTTATGCCCAGCATTATACGTATACGGCCGATGCTTCACATCCGGGAATTCCGATCGTATTGCAGTATGATGTTGGCAGCCGGCCAGCCCGGAATACCGTAGCCGAAGTGTATAACCAGATAATCAGCGATTTGCAACAAGCCATTGGCTTAATGAGTATTGATCCGCCCAATGCCGGGTATTTGTCAAAAGAAGCAGCCCAGGCTATTGCTTCACGGGTTTTTCTCTATATGGAAAGATGGTCGGATGCAGAAGCCATGGCTACGGCCGTAATCAATAGTGGCCGGTTCACCTTGGTGGATAGCGCTAACTATGCCAATCAGTTTTTGGTAGGCAATTCACCGGAAGCCATATTTGAAATTGTTTATAACCTTGCCGACAACCCGGGATCAGATCACCTGGGGGGGATGTACAAGGAAACGGGCTATGGCGATTATCTGCCGGCAAACGATTTGCTTAATATGATGGACCCTGGCGATGTGCGCAGTACCATGTTTTTGGTTGACCCCAACTTGTCGGGTATCTATGGTAGCCTCAGGGTGAACAAATACCCCAGTGCCGGAGCCGAAATTGGTACCGACAACCTGCCGGTAATCCGTTTATCAGAGGTTTATCTTAACCGTGCTGAAGCCAGGTACCGTTTGGGTGATGAACCCGGTGCCCGCGCAGATGTGAACATGATCCGGCAGCGATGTTGGCCGGCAGCCCCTGATATCACCGCTTCAGGGACGGCTCTGTTAACCGAGATTCAAAATGAAAGAAGAGTAGAGCTTTGTTTTGAAGGACACAGTATTTACGATTTCACACGCTGGAAGAAGGATGTGGTAAGGGATGATTGCACTTCTATTATCTGTACAATTACATACCCCAACGACCGCTTTATCCTGCCCATTCCGGAAGAAGAAATGAATGTGAACCCTAATATTACGCAAAACCCCGACTATTAGGAGAGGCTTGATTTTAGTAAGTTAAACAGGAAGGAGGGCCGCAGGGCCCTCCTTTTTTGATAATGAAAAACAAGGGGGTCAATAACGCGGCTTGCCTTTTTTCTTCAGTAAGCCAATTTCCTTGTCTGTGAGGTAGCGCCATTTACCGCGGGGCAGGTTGGCTTTGGTAAGGCCGGCATAAACTACCCGGTCAAGGCGGGTTACCTCATAGCCGAGGTGTTCAAAAATACGCCTGACAATACGGTTGCGCCCCGAGTGAAGCTCAACACCAATTGTCTTACCGTCTGGTTCAACCAAAGCCAGGTCGTCAATGGTAATGGGGCCGTCATCTAAGGTAAGGCCACGGACAATCTTTTCAAAATCTTCTTGTCGCAGAGGCTGGTTGAGTTCAACCTTATAAATTTTGCGGATATTATTGGAAGGGTGGCTCAACCGGTCGGCCAGCTCGCCATCGTTGGTCATCAGCAGCAACCCGGTCGTGTTGCGGTCGAGGCGGCCAACGGGGTAAAGGCGCACATCGGCTGCCTTTTTAACCAGGTCCATAACAGTTTTACGGTTGCCGGGGTCTTTGGTGGTGGTAATAAAATCTTTCGGTTTATTGAGCAACACATAGGCATAGTCTTCTTTCTGCAGCAGCTTTTTGCCGAGGTAAACCTTATCCCCGGGCATAACTTTATAGCCCATTTCGGTAATAAGTTTGTTGTTTACCCTGATTTTTCCCTCAGCAATTAACTGGTCGGCCTCACGCCTTGAGCAAACCCCACAATGCGCAATGTAACGGTTGAGGCGGATGCCCGGGCCCCTTGTATCTTTTTTTGCCGGTGTTTTGTCCTTGCCCGGGCCTTTTTTATACGATTTTAAATCCAACTTTTTGCGCATACCGGCAAAGGTAGCGGATTGGCTGCTTATTCTGCCTTCAGCGGCCGTAAATTCAGCACCATGTCATCAGGAAACGGGGGCGGGGTTATTCCGTGTCTTTTTCTTCGCCAATCTGGTTTTCTTCTTTGGCGAAATCTTTGGGGGTAGGCAGTTCGTTTAGTTCGTTAATGCCAAAGTAGTCGGTAAACTTCTGGCTGGTGCCGTAAATAATCGGCCGGCCAATGCTTTCGGCCTTGCCCTGTATTTCTATCAGCCCTTTTTCCAGTAATTTATTAATGGTGTAATCACAATTCACCCCCCTGATTTGCTCTACTACCCCTTTGGTAACCGGTTGCTTGTAGGCAATAATGGCAAGGGTTTCTAAGGCCGAGGTGGACAGCCTGCGTTTCGATTGCTGCTTAAGTAAAATGCTGATGCTGCTTTGATAGGCTGGCTTGGTTAAAAACTGGTAGCCGCCCCCCGACTTTACTACCTGAAAGGCATACTGGTCGTCATTATACTTTTCACTGAGTTCGTCAATGGCCTGGGCAATGTCTTTTTCAGGTACCTCTGCGGCAAACATTTCACTGAGGCTGTTTTTTATTTCGCTCATCTTCAAGGGGGCAGAAGAGCAGAAAATTAACGCCTCGATGTGGTTTTTAAGAAATTTCAATTATTTCTTTTCCTGTAGTTTGGCTTCAATGCTGAGCATGGTGTGGGGCACCGCCCGCAACCGCTCTTTGGGAATAAGTTTACCGGTTACCCGGCAAACGCCATAGGTGCCGTTTTTAATCCGTACCAGGGCATTTTGCAGGTTATTGATGAATTTCTGCTGCCGGGCCGCCAGCTCATTCAGGCTCTCTTTCTGAATGGTTTCGGCACCATCTTCCAACACTTTAGAGGTAATGGTGGTGTCTGCCGTGTCGCTGTCCTGGCTGCGGTTAAGCGATTGTTTTAAGATATTTAATTCATTTCTGGCATTTTCCAGCTTTTCTAAAATCAATGCCTCAAACTCTTTAAGTTCTGCTGCCGAATATCTTGTTCTTTCTTCGTTCTTCTTCATAAATCATCAAGATTAATAGCCCTTGGGGCGAAAATAACCTGTTGGGCACAATATTCAAAAAAGATTGTGTTTATTAATTTCAACGGCAATAAAAAACACCGCCAATGTTGGCGGTGCTTTTTTACTCAGGTTGCAGTTTGTTATTTTGCGGCCACAGGTTCACCGATTTGAATACCGTCCGGGCCAAAGGGGTCAGCCGTGGCAGTAAAGTCGCCATCACCACTTTTAACGACCTCAAATAAACTTCGGGGCGAGGTTTTGTTGGCATTATATACATCCGCATTGCTGGAAGTAGTACCATCCGGATATTTAATCGTCATGGTATAATTAACCGTTGCAGAGGTTACATCTCCGGAGTAAAACTTGGCTACGGCATAATAGGTTTCGTTTATTTCATCCTGACCTAATACGATGACTTCCGGGTTATCCGTAAAACTGCTACTGCTTTTATAAAAACTGCTTAGATCATCCGACCGGTAAACATACAAGTCAAGATCATAGTCAGCGGCATTTCCTCCGTTAACCGTCCAGCCCAACGCTATTTCAACATCATTTTCCATAATGGTAAAGGTAAATTTGGTAGAGCCAAAGTTTACATTATCAGAACCGGTTAACCCGTTGACATCAATAATCACAGTTTTGTCTTCAGCGGAATAAACATAATTATCATAAAGGGTGAGGTCAAAAGACGTGGACGTTGACCCGGCCGGAATACGTATTGAAGAAGGCAGGTCATAATCAACATATTGTTCGGCTGTGCCGGACAAGGTATAGCTCAGGTCAACATCAGCGCTTACCGACTTGTCCAGGCTGATGGTTACGGTATAAACACCCTGGCTCTCTAAGCCACTGGCCAAGGTTTCATTGAAGTTAAGAACCGAAGGCTCAATATTTGTGCAACTGGCTATGCCCACCAAAAATGTGGCACACAGGCATAAATTAATCATCGTTTTCATTTTGTTGTTTTTTTAGGTTGAATATGATTTTTTAAGTAATCAAAGTTAGCCGCTCTGAGATCCACAAAAAAAATTAAGGACAACAACTTTGCGAACCCCCTGTTTTCACTTGTGGAACCCCCGTTTTTTCTTCTGAATTCCGGTGCCGGTTTAAACGAAAAGGGGCTGTTTTGTGAAATAGTGGGTAAGCCCTGGTTTTTTT
>JALSJF010000250.1 GCA_026989505.1 Cyclobacteriaceae bacterium | reverse complement strand
AAAGCCTCGCGCTGAATATAGATGTAGTCATATTTCCGGGCCTTTTTAATATCGGCCAGCCGCTGGCGGATACCCTTTAAGAAAATCCTGAGCTTGCCGATATAATGGTGCGGCTGGTAGAGAACCCGGTCGTCCTCAGCCGAAATCAAGTAAGAAAGGTCGCCATAAATGCCATTGGCCTCTAAGTAGGGAAAATATTGCTCAAACCGGTAGCGTTGTGAGGGTGACCGGTTGGGCCGGTGCATGGCTATAAATAGAACTTTCGTCATTTGTCCTGCTCTATGGCTGCTGTTAGTTCCCGGTACCAGTCTGCCCCGTATTTTCTTATCAGCGGTTGCCGCAAAAATTTATATAGGGGCACCTGTAAATTCATGCCGTTGCTACAGGCATCCTGACAAATATGCCAGCGGTCGTAATTCACGGCCTCAAACTTTTCGTAGCGCTTAATTCTAAGTGGATAGAGGTGGCAGGAGATAGGTTTTTGAAAAGCAATTTTACCATCAAGGTAGGCCTGTTCGATGGCACATTTCAGGATGCCGGCTGCATCATACACGGCAAAAGCACATTCGCGCTGGCCAATGGTAGTGGTAGAAAACTCACCCTCTTCATCCAGTATGTAAGGCCCCCGCGCGGCAATTTGTTTTCTGCCGGCCGCACTCAGGTAGGGCGCTACCCGGGGATATATTTCGCGCATTATGGGCAGTTCCTCTTTGCTCAGGGGCGCCCCCAGGTCACCCTCAACGCAACAGGCTCCCTTGCATTTTGCCAGGTCGCAAACAAAATATTCATCTTTAATATCATCGGTAAGGATAACACGGCCAATCTCAATCATAAAAGCAAAAATAAACGAGTTGGCCCTGATTGCTATCCTCAATCAAATAATTTGATCTGCTTGCTGGCCTCGGCAACCATTTTTTCTTTCAATGATTTTAACACCTTGCTTTTGGTGCAGTAGGCAATCTGGTAGTACGGTACGGGGGTTGCCGGTAAATTATATTTGTGTAAGGTACCGGTAACATTGTACCCCAGGTGCCGGAGTTGCTCCAGATAGGCTTTCACCACCAGTAAAAAGAAGGAAGTGTCGCTGTGTACATCGCCTGATTCGGCCAGCCGTGCCCACGAAGTGCCAAAATAACCGTTGAGGGTTTCCCGTTCCTCCTCGAGGTAAAACTTATAGGTATAGTAATCTGTATGCACGTAGGAATTAACCAGCAGCAAATCCACATCCATGGCTGCCAGTACTTCCATCGTGGCAAAATCAATGTCGAACGATTGCACATCAACAATACAGAGGATGGCGGTGGGGGAGCCACCTATTTTATCGGGCAGGTAAGGCGGTAATTTTTCGATGGTTTGGTTGATATCCCCGGCCACAATCACCGTATGTGCCTGCGGGAAATGTTGGCCGATCCGCACTTTCAGGGCCTGGGCATAGGCGGGGTCTTTCTCGCAAAACAGGTACCGTTGAAACTTCCCGGCCGAGGCCAGGATATCAAGCGGGGTGCCCTGCAACGGGTACTCATCTGCGGGGGTGGCCACCAGACCGGGGCCGGCACCAATGTAAACCAGCATTTTGGTTTTGTTGCGTAAATCGAAACGGTTATGGTAAGCCTTGATATAACTTTGGATAATTTTAAGTTTATCGAAATACCAGTTTTCTATGGGCAGGACAGGGAAATTGTCCGTTTTCAGCAAATTTTGCTTGTCAGGATGTTTGTTTGACATTTTGTTGGCTGACAAAGGTTTACCAAAACTATATTTTTTATTTGTATTTTTTCAATTCGAGGCCAAAAAAATATCGGCAAAGCTACGGATAAATTTTATTAATGTTTGATTTACAGTTATTTACCCGGATCGCAGAAAGTGGCAGTTTAAACAGGTAAAAATTAATACCGGTTGCGGGCGAAAATTCCATTTGCCTGGCTGGTAAAAATCAGGCGGGCTGTTGTAAATTGCAGGATTATTTTTGCTGATGAATTACCTTGATGAACTGAACGAGCCGCAACGTGAAGCGGTGTTAAATACCGAGGGGCCAACCATGATCATTGCCGGGGCCGGCTCGGGCAAGACCAGGGTGCTTACCTACCGTATTGCCCACCTGATTAAAGCCCAGGGGGTTGACCCGTTTAGTATCCTGGCCCTCACCTTTACCAATAAGGCGGCCACCGAGATGCGCGAACGGATTGAAGCTGTTATAGGTGCAGAAGCCCGCAATATCTGGATGGGTACCTTCCATTCGGTGTTCGCCCGTATCCTGCGTGCCGAAGCCGGGGTGCTGGGCTATCCCAATAATTTCACCATTTACGATACCGATGACTCCAAATCCCTTATCAGGGCTATCGTCAGGGAAATGAATTTGGATGATAAGTTGTATAAGGCCAATATAGTTTTCAACCGTATTTCCGGGGCCAAAAACCGCCTGATCTCCTGGCAGGAGTATAACAGCAATGCGGTTTACAAGGCCGATGACGAGGCTGCCCTGCGGCCGCAGATAGGGGCCATCTACAAAGCCTATGTTAACCGGTGTTTTAAAGCCGGGGCCATGGATTTTGACGACCTGTTGTTCAATACCAATGTGCTGTTTCGCGACCACCTCGCTATCCTGAACAAATACCAGCACCGTTTTCATCATGTGTTGGTGGATGAGTTTCAGGATACCAATGTATCGCAGTACCTCATTACCAAACGGTTGTCGGCCGTTAACCAGAATATCTGTGTGGTGGGCGATGATGCCCAGAGTATCTATGCTTTTCGCGGGGCGGATATTCAGAATATCTTAAATTTTGAAAAAGACTATCCCGATTTGCGGGTAATCAAGCTGGAGCAAAATTACCGCTCTACCCAAACCATTGTTGAGGCGGCCAATGCCGTCATCAGCAACAACCGCGCCCAGCTTACCAAGCAGGTGTGGACACAAAACCAGGAAGGGGAAAAGATAGAACTGATCAAATGCGCTTCCGACCACGAAGAGGGCAAGCTGGTAGCCTCTTCTATATTTGAGGAAAAAATGCAGGGCCACCTGCGCAACAGCGATTTTGCCGTGCTTTACCGTACCAACAGCCAGTCGCGGGCAATTGAAGAGGCCTTGCGCAGGATAAACCTTAAGTATAAAATTGTTGGCGGCTTGTCGTTTTACCAGCGTAAGGAAATCAAAGACATGCTGGCCTACATGCGGTTTACCCTCAACCATGATGATGAAGCCTCGTTAAAACGGATCATCAACCTGCCCAAGCGGGGCATTGGCGATACCACAGTGAACAAGCTGATTGTGCATGCCAACGAAACCAACCGCTCAATCTGGGATGTGTTGCAGGAGGCCCCGGCCCTGGTAGGCGGGCGGGCGGTTAATGCTATTGCCGATTTCGTCAACATGATCAAGCGCTTCAAGATAGAAGTGGCCGGTAAAGATGCTTTTGAGAGTGCCTCTGAAATAGCCAAAGGCTCGGGGCTGATGCGGGAACTGTACAACGATAAAACCGTTGAGGGGATCAACCGCTATGAAAACCTGCAGGAACTGCTGAATGCCATCAAAGAGTTTGTGGAGTCGGATGAGGCGAGGTTATCAGGGGCCGATGAACAGGATAAGTCCCTGGGGGCCTTTTTACAGGAAGTAACCTTGCTTACCGGGGTGGATGGCGATGATGATGGTGATAACGATAAAATCACCCTGATGACCATTCACATGGCCAAGGGGCTGGAGTTTAAAAATGTGTATATTGTAGGGCTGGAGGAAGACCTGTTCCCTTCGCAAATGATGCTCAGTTCCCGGGCAGACCTGGAGGAAGAACGCAGGCTGTTTTATGTGGCCATTACCCGCGCCAAACAAAAACTGTTCCTTACCTATGCCCTTAGCCGCTACCGTTTCGGCCGCACCAAAAGTTGCGAACCCAGTCGTTTCCTGGAAGAAATAGACCCCCGTTTTATCAAGGAAAGTAGTAAACATGGCGGGGGCAGGCCCGCGGCCCGGCCCGGGGTGGAAAAACCTTCCTACTATGCCAAAAACCTGGTCAGCAGTGCCCGCAAAAGTGCCGGTACTGCCAAACAGGCCCCGGTTCATAAGGTGTCGGCCGGCTTTGCGCCCAGCGATACCAGTTCCCTGGCAGCAGGTATGAAGGTAGAGCACCCCAAATTTGGCTATGGCAAAGTACTGGCCATAGAGAGCAATGGCGCCAACCGCAAAGCAAAAGTGCTGTTCGACAACTTTGGCGAGAAGACATTATTACTTAGTTTTGCTAAACTAAAAATTCACTCATAATCATTTATGTACGATTATAACACATCCCGCGAGCCCATGCAACTACGCGAATTCGGCCGCAATATTCAAAACCTGGCCAATTATATCAGCACCTTGGAGTCGAAAGAAGAGCGGACCCGCTATGCTGAGGCCTTAATAGAGCTGATGAAGCAGGTGGTGCCTTCGGCCAAAGACAACCAGGAGAGCAACCAGATACTTTGGGATGACCTGCATATCATGGCCGACTTTAAGCTGGATATTGACGGGCCCTTCCCCATGCCCGAGAAGCAACTCCTGTATAAAAAACCGGAACGTATTGATTATTACAACAGCAATATCAAATTCAGGCACTATGGCCGCAATATTGTGCTGATGATTGAGGAGGCCAAAAAGATTGAAGACCCCGGGAAACGCGAGGCGGCAATTTTTCACATTGCCCGGCTGATGAAAAGTTTTCATGTTACCTGGAACAAAGAAACCCCGGATAATGAAATAATTGCCAAGAATATAGAAATCCTCTCGGGGGGGGAGTTAAAACTTAACCTGGAAAAGGCCGAAGAACTGGAGTTGATGGAGCCTTTGTACAAAGACAAGCCCCGGCCGGCCAACAAAAACGGCAAAAGTGGTAAACCACAGAAGCACAGACGCAGAAAATAAATGACCACCTTCAGGATTCAGGGCAAGGCGCAACTGGCCGGGGAGATTGAGCCCCAGGGAGCCAAAAACGAAGCCTTGCAGGTAATTTGTGCCGTGTTGCTGACCCCGGAGCCGGTTATTATCAACAAAGTCCCTGATATCCGTGATGTAAACAAACTGATTGACCTGCTGGCCTCCATGGGGGTGAAGGTTGAGCGGCTGGGGACCGAGCGCTACCGCTTTCAGGCCGATGCCATAGAGGCCGGTTTTCTTGAATCGGCAGAATACCGTGAGAAAGCGGCTTCCCTGCGCGGTTCAATTATGATCCTGGGGCCTTTGCTGGCCCGTTTTGGCGGGGCCAGGATACCGAAACCGGGGGGCGATAAAATAGGCCGCAGGCGATTGGATACACACTTTCTGGGCTTTCAGGAACTGGGGGCCAAATTCAGCTACAACGGCAAGGACGGCCTCTACCACATTGATGCTACCCGGCTGAAAGGCAAGTATATGTTGCTGGACGAAGCCTCGGTTACCGGTACGGCCAATATTATTATGACGGCCGTGCTGGCAGAAGGGGAAACGGTAATTTATAATGCCGCCTGCGAGCCGTATATCCAGCAACTCTGCCGGATGCTGAACCGTATGGGCGCCAGGATTAGCGGTATCGGTTCCAATAGGCTGACCATCACTGGGGTGGAGGCGTTGAAGGGCACCGAACATACCTTGCTGCCCGATATGATTGAAGTAGGCAGTTTTATTGGCCTGGCCGCGCTCACCGGGTCCACCATTACCATAAAAAACACCGGGGTTGAGCACCTCGGTATCATTCCCACCGTGTTTCAGCGCATGGGCCAGCAATTGGTGGTTAAAGGCCATGATATTGTGGTGCCGGCCCAGGATGAATATGTGATAGAATCGTTTATTGACGGCTCTATTATGACCATTGCCGATGCCCCCTGGCCGGGTTTTACGCCCGATTTGCTCAGCATTGTGTTGGTTATGGCCACCCAGGCCAAAGGCACGGTGCTGATCCACCAGAAGATGTTTGAAAGCCGTTTGTTTTTTGTGGATAAACTAATTGATATGGGGGCGCAGATTATTCTTTGCGACCCGCACCGGGCCACCGTTATCGGCCAAAACCGGCAAACCCCGTTGCGCGGCATTAAAATGACCTCTCCGGATATCCGGGCGGGGGTAGCCCTGTTGTTGGCCGCCCTCTCGGCCGAGGGGGAAAGCGTAATTTACAACGTGGAGCAGATTGACCGTGGTTACCAGCATATCGATCAGCGGCTGGGAGCCCTGGGGGCCAATATCGAGCGGCTGCCATAAGCGGGTTAAGGGTGATCATAAAAATTTCCCGGTTGCCGGACGGGGGATGTTACCGTTACCATGCAGTTTTTTCTCGGCCAAATACTGGCTTTTTTCGGCAAAATGAGGTTACTTTATTGTACATTTGAGGATAAAACCGTGTATCGTTACGTCTTAACCGTGTTATGCCATGAAGAGAATTTTACTAGTTGCAGCGTTTTTAGGGGGATTATTGTTGAGTTATGGCAGTTTTGGGCAGGCTGCCGGGGATTTCAGGTCGTTTCAGACGGGCAACTGGAGCGATGTAAACACGTGGGAGCGCTATGATGGTGCTATCTGGGTGAACCCGGCCCCGAATACCCCTACCAGTGCCGATGGGGTGATAACGGTACAGGGAGGGCATACGGTGACGATGGATGCCGCTACAACAGTTGACCAAGTGGTAATTGCTGCAACCGGTACACTTAACATTAATACAGGGATTACCATGACTGTTGCCGAAGGTACGGGAACGGATGTCCAAATCAATGGTACTATGGCGATGTTAGACGATGGATTTTTTACGGGAAGCACCTTGACTGTAAATGGTCAGATTGTAAATGCTGGTACCTTTACACGGTTAGCGGCACTCTCTCCTGTTACATTTAATAATGGAAGTGTTTGGGAACATGCGATAGATGGAGGAAACCTGCCTGGAAGTTCTAATGTTACGTGGAATTCGGGTTCAACCTGTCTCATTACGGGTGTGATATCGACTGTGCCAGGAAATATAGATCAGAACTTTTCTAATTTTGAATGGAATTGTCCTGGTCAGTCAGGCACATTGGACTTTGGGTGGACTTCAAGAACCTTTACAGGTAATGTGACTATCACAAATACTAATGATCCTGGCCTTATTGCATTTAATTTAGCGGGGAATGGTACAATAATTGTGAATGGCAATCTTACTATTTCGTCTAATTCGCGAATTGCAATTGCAGGCTCTGGTACTGTTTCAGTTTCTGTAGATGGAGATTTTTTGTTTAATCCTGGTGGCGCGTCTGCCTCATTCTTTTCATCTACTGGTAGTGGTACTTTAAGTGTAAAAGGTAATTACTCGTTATTGTCGGGCACTTTTTCTGAGGGTACAGTTGGAACTGTGAATTTTGATGGTGGTGTTGATCAAACCTATACGGGAGGGGGTGGCTATAGTGGCACTATTGACTTTAATGTTACGAACTCTTCAACATTACTTTTGGGTTCTGCTAGTATACTTACTGATGGCACGTTTACTGTTAATACAGGATCTGTATTGGATGCAGGAACCGGCCATATAGGTGGAGCATCGGGATATTTTGTATTAAATAACGGATCTATATTGAGGGTTGGGGATGCATTTGGAATTGTGGATGGTACGGGGTCGGGGAATATTCGTGTCCCAACTGCTAATCGGACTTTTACGGATGGTGCCACAATAATTTACAATGGAAGTATTGCTCAAGAAATTGGGTCAGGGTTTCCCGCATCCGCAGTAAACTTGGAGATTAATAACATAAATGGTGTTACCAATAATAATATTGGAACGGCAAATCTCCTTGGAGATCTCACGTTAAGCAACGGCCCATTTGTAATTGGAAATGCTAATACACTTGATATTCAGAGTAACATAATTGCCAATGGTGGTACGATAACGGGAAGTTCTACGTCAAATCTGACACTTTCGGGGGTGGGTACCTTAAGTGGGACATCTGGAACACTTGACTTCACTTCGGGGGGGCAGGTACTTAATAATTTCACTATTTCAAGAAGCGGTACATATACAATTGGTACAAACTTGCAGATTGAAGGCGTACTGGACTTTGCTTCTACTGGGAACTTAGATATCAGTGGTCAAACACTTACAATTACCGGCCTTAATGGGGATATAACACAATCCGGTTCAGGCGGTTTGATTAGTTCAAGCACCTCGAATTTGGTTTTGTCGGGAACAGAAGCACTCACTGTAATCCCCTTTGCAGGCACGGGCAACCAACTTAACAACCTCACCTTTAGTCGTACGGGCACTAGCCCAAGCTATACCTGGAATTCAGCTGTTACTGTTAATGGAACAGTGAGTTTGGAGTCTGGGGTATTGACACACACATCTGGTCTTGACATGGCCGCAGGTTCTACTTTCAGCCGGAATTCAGGGGCTTCGATTACAACCAGTGCGCCAAATACTTCTGCCAGTTACAATGTGGTTTATAATGGCACCTTAACAACCGGCCTGGAGTTACCCGGCTCTGCTACTGCCCTGAATGATCTTACTGTTACGGGTGATGCAACCCTGGATAAATCAATAACCGTCAATGGTACGCTTACCACAGCCAGCGGTACATTTGATGCTAATACAAATAACCTTACTATGGCCGGCTCGAGTTGGGTGGCCAGTGGCGGTACTTTTACCATTGATGCCGCCCAAACGGTAGTCTTTGCCGGTAATACTACCCTTAGTGGTAGTAGTATTAGCAACACTCAGTTCGGCAACCTTACCATAAATGCGGGAGCAACCCTTGTAGCGCCAGCGGCTAACCTTAATGTTTCAGGTACTTGGAGTAACAGTGGTACATTTACAGCCGGCACAGGAACAATTACCTTTAATGGCGCTAACCAAAATATTAACCCTGCGGGGCAACCCTTTAATAATGTAACCTTTGCCGGTACGGGCACCAAGACTTTACAAGGGGCATTGGATGCCAATGGTACCTTAACAATTTCTTCTACCCTGGATGTAGGGGCTAACCAAAGTATTAATGTGGCCGGCTCATGGGTAAACAGCGGTACCTTTGTGCCGGGTGGCGGCACAGTTACCTTTGATGGTACTTCTCAGACCATCACTTCTAATGGACAGCCATTCTTTAACTTGGCTTTGGCGGGATCCGGCACAAAAACTTTAGGGGATGCGCTGGATGTAAATGGTAACCTTAGTATTGGTAATGCCATAACCCTGGATGTGAG
>JALSJF010000249.1 GCA_026989505.1 Cyclobacteriaceae bacterium | reverse complement strand
CCTTCCAGGGCCGATTGGTTGCCGGGCCGGATGAGCAGGCTTTTGTTAAACAGCACCTTGGCTTTGCGGTAGTCTTTCATCTGCAGGTTGATCCAGGCCAGCAGGATAACGGAATCATAAGCAAACGGGTAAAGGTTTACCACTTTCTCCGTATGCGATTTGGCCGTTTCGTAGGCTGCCCGTGCATAGTAAATGGCCCCCAGCCGGTAGTTGGCTACGGCATTTTGCGGGTCGGTAGCCAGGATTTTATGGTAAACATCAACCACTTCGTTCCAGTTGCCCATAGCCGCCAACGGCAGGGCATAACCCAGTTTGGCCTCTACCGAATAGGGCATTAACCTCATGGCGGTTTTATAATATTTTAACGCCTGCGGGTATTCCCCGGCATTATAGTTGAGCCATCCCAGGCGTACATTTATTTCGTAAGAGGTAGCGTCATATACTGCGGTCAACGGCTTTATGGCCGCAGCAAAATCTTGCGCCTGTTCCAGCCGGTAACTTTCGGCAAAGGCATTTTGCCGGGGGTCGGCCGTTTGTGCCTTCAGCGTTGCAGCGCCAACAATAAATAGCAGGAAGAAATAATTTTTCATGGTGGTAAGGGGTTATTTTTTTAATAAGAATTGCAGTCCGGTAAAAGTATAATGTTGTTGATAGGGCAGGTTGGTAGCCAGCGCCTCATAATTTTCATAGGTATAGCCTACCAGTAATTTTGTCCGCACCCCGAGGTAGAAGATGCCGGTTAAGCCCAGCCGCAGGGTGAGCGGGTCGGGGGTATTGTATTGGTAAAAGCCGTCCATATCCTGTACATTGCGCATATCGCCAAACGACCCATAGGCTTCCAGCCAGGTGTTGGCGCCTGTTCTTACGCCTGTTTTCTGCAAGAAGATAGTATTGCCCCGGTCTCCGTCCCGGTGATGGGTGAAAACCGATTGCAGATAGAGGCCGGGTGCCGGATATACGGTAATACCCAGCGCCACCTGTTGCTGCCGGGTTGCTTTAATCCGGGCCAGGCCATAGGTAGCCGAAAAGTCGAACAGCTTTATGCTGGCGGTAAGGCCGGCCATAAAGGCCAGGTTGTTATACCGTACCGAATCGGTAATGGCCTGGGTGTGCAGGCTGCCTGTCAACTGCAGGCCGGCCACCAGGGGCACTGCGGCCCGCAGGTAGTACTCGTTTTGTACATATTTGCGTGTTGTTTTGCTGGTCGTGGGCGGCCCGGGCCCGGGGTTGTTTACTGTTTCATAGCGGTTTATGTTTTGGCTGATCCGCATATACCCGTGGTACAGGCTAAGCCGCCCGCCCAGTTGTTGTTGGGCGCCTGCATGCATATATTTCAGTGGCCCTGCTTCATCGTTGGCCGGGCTGAGGAACTTCAGGCCACCCTCGCTGTAAAACCCGCTGATAACCCCGTAGGGGCTGGCTACCTGGCGCTGGCCGAGTTGTGGCTTATACTGGCCATATACCAGGTTGGCATCCGCAAGCCGGCCGGCCAACTTATAGGCGTAATACAGGTATTCGGCCGCCAGCGGGTTATAGCTGTTATAGGCGAGGGCCTTGTTGAAATGGGCTATGGCCTGGCGGTATTGGCCTTTTTCATAGTAGGCGATACCGAGGCGCATCCGCAGGTAGTAAAAGTCAATCCCTTCTTTAAGGGCGGCTTTGCCGGTGTTTATCAGCGCCTGCCAGTCTTGCTGCAGGTAGTGGGCATACGTCTGCTTGTCGTACCGGCTAAAACTGCCGGCCTGTTGGGCCAGCGCAGGGAAAAAACTGCCGGCCAGAAAAAACAGGAGCACTATTCTACGCATCGGGCGGTTATTTTTTGCTGGTTAACTTCTACGGCAAACAGGGCAAACCGCGAATCTTCAATCTCAAAAGTAAAACGGGTTTCCCGGTGTATTTTAGTAAATAACCTTACCTGTGCCCGCGCGGCCAGGGTTATTTTGGTGGGCGACAGGTCGTCATCAATGGTCAGGTAGGCAAGTTCATAGTGGGCTTTCATGTACTGAAAGAAAGGGGCGGTAAAATCATGCAGCAGCCGCAGGCCATTGTTCGCCAGCAGGTACAAAGGGTATTGCTCTTGTATCTGCAATTTGTGGTAATACCCCAGCAGCACCTTGTAGGCAGCAATAAAGAAATAATATAACAGGGAGTCGCGCGGGCCCTCGAACAAGGTGAAATAATGCAGCGTGCCGTCATTAACAAAATAAGCCTTTGCGCCTGAATCATGACAGTAGAGGTAGCGGTGGTTAAAGATATCGCTCTTCACCTCCCATGTAACGTGGGTGGCCTGGCGGCCATCGTCAACGGCAAAGGTTAAGGTGCGGCCGGGGATAAAATGAAAAGCCGAGGTCATCAGGCGGTTGGTCTCCACACTTTTGAGGGTGGTTTTTTCCTGCGGATAGGCGAAAAACGTAAACTGCAACCGGCCGTTTTCCCGCACCAGGTAGGTACTTAGCGGATAGGGCATGGTTTTAGAGCCGATATAGGGGGTTGGCTGGATTTGAAAGTGCAGGTGCGGGTAGGGGGAGCGCCCGGAGTTGCCACAGTGGGCAATTACATCGCCTTTTTTAACCGTATCGCCCTTTTTTACTTTTATCGAATCATCTTTCAGGTGGCTCAATTGGCTGTAAAGCTGATAGCCATGTTTGATCACCAGGGTATTGCCCCAGTTCTGATGCAGGTTGGCATCGCCAATGGTGTTGTCTTCTACGCCCCGCAGCACTTCTTCTATGGTGCCATCGGCCGGGGCCAGCACAGGTTTGTCGTAGCAATAGTAATCCTCCCGGAAATCACCACGATTACGGTATTGTTGCCCTTCTTCATCTACGATGACAAAATCCCAGGCCTGCTGCCAGGCTCCTTTATGGGTGTAAGCCCCGTTGTGGCCCTGCGAAACCCACCATTCACCAAAAAACGGGAGCCCTATGGCCTGCCATTTGAAATTGGCATAGCGTTTTGAGTTGCTCAGCCTTTCGTAAAGGTTTTTTTCCGGGGAATAAAGCTGCACCCGTACCTCTTCGGGTTTGGCGTTAGGGTTCAGGCGCAGTTTAAGCACGTATAAAAAGGTGAGCACTACAATGTTGAAGGGCAGCGAATAAATGCCGAGTTGCACCAACGTAAAAACACTGCTTACGGCTGCGGTGAGCACTACCATGGCCGGAATCAGGGCAAAAGACCAGAAATAGGTGGTTTTGGAAGGAACCAGGAAAAAACTGCCGAGGGCAATACCACTCAGGATAAAATTAAACCCGATATAACTATAGCCCAGGGCATCAATATCGGCCCCGATAAACCAATAGAAATAATAGGCTACCAGAAAGCTTAACAACGACAGGCTGAACGCAATGCGCGAATAGATAAGCAAACCGATAGCCATAACCACGCCCGATAAAGCATTGAACTGGAATAAAATAGCCCCCAGTGATTTTAAATAGATAAGCACGGGCCCGGGGATGTTGGTGGTATTAAACCAATGGTAAGTGTTTACCAGCCAGTCTTCACCGCTGGCGTAAAGTTCGTTGAGCAGGTACACCCCCTTCTGGCTCAGGCCCAGGGCTTCAAAACCGCGGGCCGCCAGCAACACACTCCACAGCCCTACCAAAAACGGGATACTCAAATAAGGCAGGCCGTATTTGGCCAGCACCCCGCTCACGGCAATGGTCACCAGCACGGTTATCAGCATGGCCACTGCCAGCAGCACAAAAAAAGCGGTGTTGGGTTCGTAGAATAACCCCAGCCCCAGGCCCACCAGCAAGGCGTTAAAGCCATAGCTGCCCTCACGGATATACGTTTTATCAAAGCCCAGCCCCAGGGCCAGCAGGTTAGCGATAACTACCGCCAGCAGGCCGGTCAGGCCCAGGGTCAGATCGAAAAAAGTAGTGGTTAGCAACAACAGCCCCAGTACTTTGTTTTTCGAAAAAAACACCTGGGTATAGCTGTGCATGGTAGCTTCTAACCAAAACCCTATGGTTTGCCGGCTGACCATTTTTTACAGCTTGAATGTTTTTAAGTGGGCCGGCATTTCTTCCATCTGGTTTAGGGTATCCAGGCTTTCGGCCCTGCGGATGATATGGGGTTTGCCCTGGTCATCAATCAGCACCACATTGGGGCGCATGGTGATAAACTGCATCCATTGGGTCACATTATAGGCCCCCACATTTTGGGCTACTACCCGGTCGCCTGTGTTGAGCGGGGGCAGGATAACGCTTTCGCGCACGACATCAATGTTCATGCACAGCGGGCCGAATAATTCTACATCTTCTTTGTAATTAGACACTTCCTGGGCAGGCGATATTTTGTGGTTATACCAGAATGACGTAAACAGGGAGTTGACACCAAAATCGAGGATGGTAGCCCTGCGGCCGGTGGACAGCCGCTTGTTGGCAATTACCGTACCGATAAGGTAGCCCGCTTCATCTATCAGCAGGCGGCCGCTTTCCATAATCAGCAGGGGCAGCTCATTGGGGGCGATGTCACTGTTGAGCAGGCTGTTGGCAATCGTGTCGGCAAACTCTTCAATGGGGGGTACCAGGTCGTTGCCGGGCAGGTAGGCGCCTTTCAGGTTGTTGGGCGAAGGTAAGCCTCCGCCCAGGTCGATGTATTCCAGGGTGTGGCCAAACTTGTTTTTTATGCGGACAAACAGGGCCGCCAGCTTATCGGCAGCAATGCCATAGGCACTGGGGGCCAGCATAAACGTGCCGATATGGCAGTGCAGCCCAACCATAGTGAAATTGCCGGAGGTCATTATTTTATTGATGGCACTCCAGGCCTGGCCATTCTCATAGTTGAAGCCAAAACGGTCCCAGATAGGGTACACCCCGGTATCCATATTTACCCGGATGGCCACCCGGGGTTTCTTATGGCCGGCCGCAGCCAGCTCATTCAGCAGATAAAACTCGTCCATGTGGTCAAGATGGATCAACGAGTTGTTAGCCATGGCCTTCTGCAGGTCGGCCGCAGTTTTGTCGGGGCCATTAAAGATGATCTTATTGCCCGGAACCCCGTTTTGCAGGGCTTTTTCATACTCAAACCCCGACACCACTTCAGCCCACGAACCTTGCTGGTGAAAAATATTGCAAATAGCATTGAGGTAGTTGGTTTTATACGACCACCCGAATTTCACCTTCGGGTAGCGGGTGGTAAATATTTTATGTACCTCGGCATATTTCTCCCGTATCTGGCGTTCAGAAAACACAAACAGCGGGGAGCCATACTCCGCTACCAGCCGTTTTACCGGCACCCCGTCTATTTCGGTCAGGGGCTTTATCTCTGTGGCCGAGCCAAATTTATTCAGTAAGCCGGAATTCAGTTTTTGAATAACAGGCCGTTCATAACGTTTCTTTTCCATAGTCATTATAATTCTCCTGTGGTGGTTATTTGTTGAAATTCACGGATATCGGTGATCAGGTCCCAGGCATAGCGGACAAACATTTTGCCGGTTTCATACGCGGTGTAAGGGGTAACCTCTTGCCCCAGCGCCAGCTTTACCAGGGCAGCCGGCAGGTTTTGCCCGGCTGCCGCGGTGGTATAAACCCAGGCCGGGAAACGCGGGTTGATCTCCATAATAAAAAATTTATCTTCTCCGGTGCGCATGATTTCTATTTCAAAGCCCCCCTGCCATTGCGAGGCGCTGACAAATTTTCGGGTTAAGTTGATCAGGGCTTCATCCTCCAGCACCACCCCCGACCAGCCTTTGCCCTTGTCGGTAATATAAAGTTTGCGCAAAGGGATGGCCCCCATTAACCGGCCGGTGCCATCGCCCAGGCCGGCAATCACAATTTCAGTGCCTTTGACAAACTTTTGGATGACTACCGGCAGCCCCCATTTGGCATTTAGCAAATGAAAATAGGCGGCCACTTCCTCCCGGTTGCGGGCAATATAGGCTTCGTAATATTTGCCTTTTACTACCATCGGGTAATCAAAATCGCTTTCTATTTCTTCCACCTGGCTGAGGCTGTCGATAAACCTGGTCTTAGGCACATTAAAGTTATGCTCGCGGCCAAAATCATGCAGGTGCATTTTATCTAAGGCCGTCAATTGGTTTGCCGTTGGCATCAGGGTGGCAATGCCCCAACTTTTAAGGGTGGCGGCCAGCTTGATAAAATTGGCTAATTCGGCATCAAAAGTAGGGATGACAACATTTAATTGCTCCCGGTCGTGGATGTAAGCCAGCCGGGTTTGCAATTCCTGGCTGCCGGCACTGGGATAGGGTATCTGGTAAGATTTGTCCACCACCTCGTGCATATACACCCCGGGCTCCAGCGCCTCGTACGACAGGCCGATGATGCGCAGGTCGAAATCAGGGCAATCGCGCAGGGAGCGGATAACGCCAATACCCGGGCCGGGGCTGTCAATAGCATTGAGGCCCGAAACCGCAATAGTTAGTTTATGCTTCATGCTCCGCCAGGCCTAATTGTTGTAAATGGGACGAAAAATCACTAAGGTCCTCCTCCAGGGTCTTTTCATCAACATCGTATTGCTGTAAAATCTCTTGCTTTATTTCCGCCAGGGATTTAGCGGCTTTCAGCAACTGCAGGATTTCAGCAGCGATGGGATTAACCGTATAGGAATCACCCGTGGCCGGATTAAAAATAAAACCTGTTTCGCTTATCGCTACACTTTTTTTGAGTATCATGTTTGTTGAGTTTCTCGTGTTTTAGACTGCATTAGGTGACCAAGGTTTAATGCCTTTAAAAAATTACCTGCCTGTAAACCTAACGGCAGGCTATGTTATTCCCGGTTGCCGGGTAGGGGTCCGGGTAAAAATAGTATAATCCTTAAAAATACGAAAAAAATGCCTGAAAGCACAGCTTGCTTAGGGCGGGTAAGCCGCCAGGGGTAAAACCCCAACAAGGGCCCGTTGCCGGGCTTTCGGCAAGAGAATTCCCGCCAAATAAATTTCTCCCCCGGACTTTTCCTATTTTTGTGCTATGGCAAGCAACTTAAAGATTTTAGGCGACCATAGTAATAAAAATAGGGTATCGCTGAAAAACAAAAAAATCGGCCTGGTAGTTTCCGAGTGGAATGACCAGGTGACCGACTCATTATTAGCGGCCGCCAGGGAGGTGCTGCTCAGCCATGGCGCCAGGGCCAAAAACCTTGTTGTCAGGTATGTGCCGGGCAGTTTTGAGCTGCCCCTCGGGGCTCAGTACCTCGCTGCCGGGGAAGATATTGAGGCCGTAATTTGCCTGGGCTGTGTTATTCAGGGAGAGACCCGCCATTTCGATTTTATCTGCGGGGCGGTGGCCAATGGCATTACCCAGGTAGGCCTTAAGTTTAATAAGCCGGTAATTTTTGGGGTGCTGACCACCAACACCTTGCAACAGGCCTTAGACAGGGCCGGGGGTAAGCACGGCAACAAAGGCGAAGAAGCAGCTTATACCGCCATAAAAATGCTGGGTTTCTGATTTGCCCCCTTACACAAAGAAGAAAAACACCAACCATACCAGAAAGAACAGCGGCACCAGAATAGGTATGGAGAACCTGATGATATAGCCAAAGAAAGAAGGCATTTTAATGCCTAACTGCTCGGCAATGGATTTCACCATAAAGTTAGGGCCGTTGCCGATGTACGTCATAGCGCCAAAAAATACGGCCGCAACCGAAATAGCCCGCAACATCAGCGCGGCATCCGGATATCCATCGGCAGCAAATTGCCCGACATGCGCTATGTTATTTATATCCGCACCCACCGAAGCCATGGCGGCCGCCAAAAAGTTAAGATAGGTGGGGGCGTTGTCAAGCACCCCGGATAAAGCACCCGTGCCCCAGTACAGGGTATTATGGCTGATCAGGGCCGCGCCTTCCGGGGATTTGGCAAAATTACCTACCAACTCCAGGGCCGGCATCATGGTGCCAAATATGCCGATAAAAATAAACGCTACTTCCTTTATCGGCTCAAAGCTGAAATCGTTCTTTTGCAACAGCTCTTTATTGGCCATTTTAAACGACAGGAAGGCTACGGTAAGCATGATGATTTCCCGTAAAAAGGAAAATTTTTGCCCGTCATAATGAATGGCCGGCACCCAGTCAACAACGTTGGGGTCAAGGAATACGGCCCCGATAATAATGCCGAGCCAGATAAAATTAATGGAACCGGTAATGGACACCTTGTCTTTTATATCGGCAGGCGGATGCTTTGTGGCCTTATTCCGTTTATCAAAAACATAAAACGAGGCAACCAGGATCGCCAGGGTAAAAACCCAGGGTAAAAAATTATGGGTAAGGGTCCAGGAAAAGGGTACGCCCTTTAAAAAACCCAGGAATAGCGGGGGGTCACCAATGGGGGTCAACGAACCGCCAATATTGCTGACAATAAAAATAAAGAAAATGATATGGTAAGCTTTTATCCGGTGTTTGTTAAGCCGCAGATAGGGCCGGATTAGCAACATGGAGGCTCCGGTGGTACCGATGAGGTTGCTGATGACAGCCCCCACCAGGAGAATGATACTGTTGAGGCCGGGCGTGGATTTTTTATCAATACCAATCATAATGGCCCCCGAGGCAATAAACAAGCCGGTGAGCAGGGAGATAAATTGAAAGTACTCAAAGAAAGCATGTACCGGGTTATGTATATTATGCAGGGCAAAAACATAATACAGCACCACAATAGCCCCCAGGATAACGGCTATTTTTGGGTAATTTTTGTGCCAGAAATGTTCGTAGAAGAGCGGCCCGGTGGCAATCATGGTGAGCAGCAGAACAAACGGTATTACCGACCAGCCGGCCGGCAGGCTGTGTTCAGGATCGCCCATGGCTTCCGCTTGCCCCTGGGTTTGCAGGGTGTCAAGGGTTATCCCTGCTTCTGTTGTTGCCGGACTTACCGGGGAAGTTGTTGCCCAGGCACTGCCCATCCCTCCGGCAAGGAATATGCCCACAATCAACCATCGTGGGATTATGCTACGTAACCAACTAGTTATCATATACTAAATCTAAGAAAAAATCATCCACCGAATAAAAATATTGGTTGAAGTTTTCAAAGCTAACGCATTAACCCTATACTTTAAAATAATTAATAAAATTAACCCGCAGGCGGTTAATTATCAAGGGCAGGCAAGCAATACCAGTTGTGTTGCTACAACAGGTTAACGGCAGATAATTGATCTTAGTATACTTTTTCTGTTGATGGGCCGTTGAAAAGGAAGAAAAATTGCCCGGGGGTTGCCGGGCCTGGTTGGCTTGGCAATACTTTTTGGGCTTGCCGGTCTAAAAAGAACAATTGGGCTAACCTTAACGTGGATTATTCATGGTTTACGTGAATAATCACATCGGGGGTAACACGGAA
>JALSJF010000248.1 GCA_026989505.1 Cyclobacteriaceae bacterium | reverse complement strand
AGTTCATAAGGGAAGCTATACGTGCCGGCAGCGGCACTGTCCATGTTTACCGCCACTTTATCTAACAGAAAAACCACCTTGCCCCCTTGCATTATGTACTGATCCAGGTAGTATTTATCCATAAGGGTGTAGGCCGTTTTCGGCTGGATTATCATGAGCACGTCAGGAGGTAAATCAGACAATTGCCGGAGGTGGACATTTTTCACCCGGAACTGCTCTTGCAATAACCGGGTAAAACTAAATAAGTCAAGCGAGTCCATCTCATGATGGCCGGTTACCAGGCCGATAAGGGGCCGTACCTCCTGGGTTATGGCATGCAGGCCATTGGCCAGCTCATACTCAAGGCTTTCTATCGATTGGTTCAGGCGTTCTTCGGGAGAGGCGGTTTTGTTGCCCTTAAAAAGCTGCACGGCCAGTTCGCGGCTACCGTAGTTGATTATTACCCCTACAAAAATCCTTTTTTGCACCTTTTTGCCTTCTTCATTGATAAATACATCGGTGGGTTGCAGGCCCTTGCGCATAAGCGTTTGCATGTACTCGGCCCGGGCTTTGGCGCTGGTGGCAGTGGCGGGGTCAATTACCTGATAGGTGAGCTTACCCTGGGCGTACACACTGAACTCATCTAAGGTCTCGAGCAAGGCCTGCTGTACCCGTTTAAAACCGGCCGGTAATTCCCCGGCCAGATATACCTCGATGGAAATAACATCGGGGAGGTTAGTTAGTTGTTGTTTGGTGGCCTCGGTGATAGAAAACCGTTTATCTTCGGTTAGGTCGAGGCGGAAGAAAAGGCGGTTGGCCGCCTGGTTGGCCAGCACAAACAGGGCCAGGGCCAGCAGGGCCTGCAAGATGGAGGTGGTTTTTCTGCCGGCTAACCAATTCATTGCGGTGACGTAAGTTTTAAACGGGTAAAAAACAACAACAAAACAGTTACGCTGAACAGGTAAACAATATCGCGCGAGTCAAGCACCCCACGGCTCATGGCATTATAGTGTTGCTCTAAGCTAAGGTAGCTGAGCAGGGGGGCCAGGGCCGACCAAACATTGATATTGGCCAGGGAGTTGAGCCCGGTGAATACCAGAAACGATAAAAATGCTGCCAGCACGAACGCAATGACCTGGTTTCGGGTAAGCGAAGAGGCCAGTAACCCCAGGGCGGTAAAAACGGCAGAGAGAATGAGCAGGCCAATGTATGAGCCGGCAATACCGGCTATATCGATGTTACCCCGTGGGCTGGCTAACTGATAAAGGCTGAAAAAATAAACCAGGGTGGGCAAAATAGCGATAATTGAAATTGCCCAACTGGCCAGGAACTTACCAAGCACGATATCGCAAATAGCTACCGGCTTAACGGCAAGGATTTCGAAGCTGCCGGTTTTTAACTCTTCGGCAAACATTTTCATGGTGATGGCCGGAATGAGAAACATCAACACAAAGGGCCCGAGGGTAAACAGGGTGCCCATATCGGCATAGCCGTAATCAAGCACATTGGTTTCGGGAAAAATCCAGGTGAGCAGGCCCAGGGCGGTAAGGAAAACCCCAATAACCACATAGGCGATCAATGAGCTGAGGTATTCGTTTATTTCTTTGCGGAAAATATTAAGCATCGGGCTTTTTGGTTAAGGCGCTAAAAACTTTTTCCATGGTTACTTCTTTTTGTTTAATGCCTATCAGGGGCAGTTCATGCCTGGTGATAAGCTTCATCAACTCCGGACGGGCATCGTGGCTATAATCTAACTCTATTTCATAACAATTATTACCCAACGGGGTTAAGCGTACCAGGCCGGCAAAACCAGTTATTTTTTCACGGGCAATTTCTCCGGCAAACTCTATTTCCAGCACTTGCCTGGCCTGGCCCTCCAGGATATTGGCCAGGGTATCATCAGCCACTAATTTGCCATTGTTGATGATGATTACCCGATCGCAAATGGCCTGCACTTCCTGCATTATATGGGTAGAGAAGAGGACCGTGCGATCTTTGCTGATGGTTTTGATCAATTCCCGTACTTCAATAAGCTGGTTCGGGTCCAGGCCGGAGGTAGGTTCATCAAGGATAAGCACCTCCGGTTCATGCAGCAAGGCCTGCGCCAGCCCCACCCGCTGGCGGTACCCTTTTGAAAGCTGGCCGATTTTCTTGTTCTGTTCCACTTGTAACTGGCACATGGCAACTACCTCGTTAACCCGGTGGCGCAAAAGTTTGCCCCTGAGACCGTAAAACCGGCCGGAAAACTGCAGGTATTCGTGCACATACATTTCTAAGTAAAGCGGATTATGTTCGGGCAGGTAGCCGATTTTCTTTTTCACCGCAATAGGTTGGGCGGTTACATCAAGGCCGCAAATTTTTACTGTGCCCGTAGTTAGGGTAAGGTAACCGGTGGCTATTTTTAACGTGGTTGACTTGCCGGCTCCGTTAGGTCCCAGGAAACCGACAATTTCGTTCTTGCCAACAGCAAAAGTCAGGTTGTCAACGGCCTTTTGCCGGCCGTACTTTTTTACCAAACTACTTACTTCAATGGACATACCCTACTGTTTTCCTTTAGGTTGCAAAGGTCTTACTTCGATGTCAACCGGCAAATAATTTGCCGAAGTTTCCAGCAACTGGGCGATTGTCAGGGCAATATCTTCAGGCTGCATCATATTTTCATTACTGGCAACCGAGGTGAAATCAGCAAAAAAGTTAGTTTGGGTAGAGCCGGGATATACGGTGCTTACTTTGATGCCATAATTTCGTAATTCTTTGAATAAAGCATGTGAAATGCCCCGTACGGCATGTTTGGTAGCACAATAAGCGGCCATGCCGGCTATGCCATTGGTGCCGGCAATGGAAGAAATATTGACAATATGGCCTTCGCCAAGGTTTTTCATTTTGGGGATAACCAATTGTGTACAATAAAAAATACTGTCAACATTGGTGCTAAACATCAGGTGCCATTTTTCTTCAGCCAGCGACTCAAAATCACCTTCAAAACCCAGGCCGGCATTATTTATCAGGATGGCAACTTCTTCGCCAAAACGTTGAATGGTTTGTCCGAAAGCCTTTTTTACTTCATCATAACTGCCTACATCTACCTGCACAGAGGTAAAGTTGGGGTGCTTTATGGGGGTGGCCGAGCGGCTCCAGCCGGCTACTTTTACCCCTTTTTCCAGCAATTTCTTTGCCGTAGCCAGGCCTATCCCTTTGCTCGATCCGGTTACAATTGCTATTTTGTCTGCCAGCTTCATTCTATATTTGTCAATTGATGTTTTTAAAACCAGTGCTTCATCGTTCAAAACTAATATATCTCGGGCTATTTCTCATGGCCGGCCATTTGCTTGTCGCCCAGGAGCGCACCACACCTTATACCTATGCGGTTGGGGCTGATGTATTGGGTGGCTTTATTATCAAGCACCGTGATGTTATTGGTCAACTGATAAAGGGGCACCCAACCGGTTTCCGGCTGAATTTCAGTAAATATTCCTATGGTCATAAAGCCTGGGAACAAATTTATGGTTATCCGACTATCAACTTTTCATTTAGCTACTTTGACCTGAAAAATGATGAGGTGCTGGGCAAAGCCATGACCCTGAACGCGGGGCTTATTTTTCACCTGAACGACTATACCCGGAGTAAAAACGATTTTCAGGCCCGTTTGGGTTTTGGTTTGGCCTATGTTACCAAAGCCTATGATAAGGACAACAATAACAAAAACACCCTGGTCAGTGCCCCGATGCCCTGGAGCATTAACCTGGGGGTAGGCTATGAAAGACGGGTTTCATCGCGGGTAAGGGTGGGTACCACCCTGCTGTTATCGCATTTTTCAAATGCCTCGCGTCAACAACCTAATTTGGGGATGAACATCATCAACCTGAATATTGGGGCCAGGTATATGTTGTCTGCCGAAGAACCCGAATTTAAAACCGATAAAATAAACCAACAGGGTTATAGTACCAAAGCCTATATAAACGTTGATTTCAGGATTGGTTTCAATGAGAAAAAACCGATTGGTTCCGGCAGGCTGCCCTATTATGCCTTTGCGGTTTTCTGGAATAAACGGGTTGGTAAAAAGAGTATTCTTGATGCCGGACTGGAAGGCTTTGTTAACAAGGCCTACAAAGCTGAAATCGAAAACAAGCAACCACTAAATGAAGGTTTTCCGGATTACCGGAGTGCGTCTGTTATGATAGGCCATGAGTTGATCCTGCACCGGTTGGCCCTGGTTACCCAGGTGGGGGTTTATTTTTATAAACCCTATACGCCAAGCGATTGGATGTATTTTAAGGTGGGCCTGAAATATTATTTTACTGAGCATGTTTATGCTTCGCTCACATTAAAAAGCCATTTTGCCGTGGCCGAAGTACTTGAATATGGCATAGGAGTTAGATTTTGAAAAAGATAAGCTACATACTATTACTCGGAGCAATGCTGGCCTGTAACCCCGATGGGGCGGGCTGTTTTAAAGCCAGCGGCCCCCTGGAGACAGCTACCTTTAGCGTGGCCGGCTTCAGCGCCATTGATGTCAGCAGCAATATTGAAGTAAATATTACCTCCGGTACGGTGCAGGAGGTATCCGTTACCACGGGCAGTAATTTGCTGGCCGGCATCAGGGTTGAAGTGGTGGATGGGGTTTTGTATCTTGATAACCTGAATACCTGCAACTGGACCCGAAAATACGTTGACCCGGTAGTGGACGTAACCGCCCCCCGGCTGGAGCGGGTCACCTTACGGGGTTCGGGCAACATTCTTAGTACAGACACCCTGGTTTATGACCAGCTTAAACTGGAAGCGCTGGAGTCTTCCGGTGACTTTTACCTTACCGTAAAGCTCAACGGGCTTAACCTTGTTACCAACGGCCTTACTAATTTTTATATTGAGGGCACGGTGAACCAACTCGATTTATGGTTTTACTGGAATGACGGTATATTTTTTGGGGAAGGCTTGCAGGCGGGGTTAGGTAAAATAGCCCATTATGGCTCCAACACCCTGCACGTGAATGTTTCGGATAGTATTTACGGGGGGATTTATAGTTTCGGTGATGTGGTGATGCACCGTCAGATCCCGGCCGCTCTTAATGTAGTTGAAGAAAGCCGGGGCCAGTTGCTGTTTGTCCCTTAGAGGCTGCCAATAAGTTGGCGGAAAAGGGCCGTAAGGTTGGGCTCCGCTTTGTTGGCTGCGGCAATGATTTTTTCTACCGAAACTTTTTCTATAGCCCCGGGGTAGCACAGGTCAGTTATCACCGAGGCTGCAAATACCGGGATATCCATATGGCGGGCCACAATCACTTCGGGTACCGTACTCATACCAATGGCATCGGCCCCGATTGTTTGCAGGTAGCGGTATTCGGCCGGGGTTTCCAGGTTGGGGCCGGTTACCACAGCATATACGCCCTGATGTACCGTAGTAGTTAGCGACTCGCTGATTTCCAGGCCTTTTTTAATCAGGGTACGGTTGTAGGGTTCGCTCATGTCGGGGAACCTAGGGCCAAGTTGGTTGTAGTTGGGGCCGGTAAGCGGGTTGGCCGGCAGCAGGTTAATATGGTCGTTAATGATCATCAAATCACTTACCTTAAATTCCGGGTTCAGGCCCCCGGCCGCATTGGAAACCAGCAGGGTTTTGATGCCCAGTAGTTTCATTACCCGTACCGGGAAGGTAACCTGCTGCATGGTATAGCCTTCGTAATAATGGAACCGCCCCTGCATGACCACTACGGTTTTTCCTTCAAGGTGACCGAACAACAACCGGCCATGGTGGCTTTCAACGGTAGAAACCGGAAAGTGGGGGATTTTGTCATACGGTATTTCGCAACTGATGGCTACTTTTTCTACCAAACCTCCCAGGCCGGTACCCAGTATCACGCCTGTTTCGGGCTGTTGCTGGCATTTTTGCTGAATGTAGCTGACGGCTTCCCTGATCTTTTCCATAGCAAAAAAATATGCGGCAATTATCGTAATTTAACCCGGATTATTCACGATTTTCGTCAATAATGACGAAATTAATTAATAAATAACTGTTTATCAGTTAATTACATCAGGGTTAATAGGGCAATACAAAGCGGCCCTGCCCTTTCAGCCGGCAGAAATCTCATCCGTATGGTGTACTACATAAGCCAATTGACCGAACGAAATACATTCGTCATTGGCAGGGAGTTGTTGATGGAAGTATAAAGAAAATTCTCCGCCCAGTATTTCTTGTAGCAGGTCAACCAACAGGTTGTTTTGGAACACCCCCCCGCTAAAGGCCAGCCGCCTGCTATTTTGCTGCCGGGCCTGGTGTTTTATCAGTTCTGTCAGGAACAGGTGAAACCGGGCCGCAATTTTGCCGGCTGGTTCTTTCGCCTTTAAATCGGCTGCTATTTGCTGTGATAAGTACACTAAAATATTTTCCCACCGGCTGTCGATGGCATAGGCCGGGGTATCCGCTATCGGGTATTTATCGAACCAGGAAGTGGCGGCTGTTTCTAACAGCATGGCAGCCTCTCCTTCATAAGAAGTTTTGTTGACGCCCAGGGTAAGTGCAGCTACGGCATCAAACAAGCGCCCCATGCTGGAAGTATGCAACGTTGGCTGGAGCAGCATCCTGGTGTAGAGGGTGTGTTCTGTTTTGGTAAACATGGCGGCAGTCAGCGGGCTGTCCGGCATAATGGCCAGGGCAGAAATACGCGGTTCGCGGGGCATTTTATTGCCCAGGATAAAAGGAAAATAGGGGATGTGGGCAACACGGTCAGCACGGCCGTGATGATAAACAAAAAACTCCCCGCCCCAAATCTGGCCGTCCTCACCATAGCCAGTGCCATCCCAGATAACCCCCAGCACCGGCTCTTGCCGGGCCAACAATTTATTTTCGGCCAGTACGGCAAAAAAGTGAGCCTTATGATGTTGCACCCCGACAAAAGGAACAGCATATTCTCTGGCCAGGTCATGCCCGTATTGGGTGGTAAAATAGCCGGGGTGCAAATCCCCGGCTATGCGTTGCGGATGGGCCTGAAATACCTTAAAGAAATGTTTGACCGTATGGTCATAAGCAGTTTGGGTGAGGTAATTGTCCATATCACCCAGATATTGGCTCACATAAAGAAGCCCTTTATTGGTAAAGGCGAAACTGCTCTTCATTTGCGCCCCGACTGCCAGTATCGTATTATCGGGTAGGGTGAAACCAGGCTTGAGCAGGGTTGGCGCCAGCCCCCGCGACCTGCGCAGGAGTATTTTTTGTTGGGATTTTTCGCTGAAGACCATTACCGAGTCGTCCTGGGGAATGACAATATCACGGGTATGGTAAACAACCCTATCGGCAATTCCGGCCAGCTCCGTTGCCGCTTGTTGATTAGTATAGATGATGGGCGAGCCACTGATGTTGCCACTGGTGGCCACCACCGGTTGGCGAAACCCCTGCAACAACAAGTGGAACAAAGGGGCATAAGGTAACATACAACCGAGGCGCTTTAAGCCCGGGGCAATGGCCTCCCGGGCCAGGCGGCAGGTTACCGGCCGGGGCTTTAACAGAACAATGGGCGACACCTCATTGGTAAGCCATTGTTCCTCGGTTTTGCTGACACAGAAGTCGGTTTTTACCGAGGGAAGGTCGGGATACATGACCGCAAAAGGCTTTGCCGGCCGGTTTTTTCGTTGCCGCAGCTTGTCGATAGCCCTGCGGTTGCCGGCATCACATAGCAGCAGGAAGCCACCAATGCCTTTGACCGCAATAATGTTACCTTGCCGTAAGGAGGTTACAAGTTGCGGGATCGTTGTTTTGGTTTCATGGTCGGTAAATAAAGCAATACCACAAGCCGGACAGGAGTTGGTCTGCGAAAAGTGCCTGCGGTCAAGCGGGTTGTTATATTCCTGCGCGCAATCGGGGCATTGGGCAAAAACGGCCATTGTGGTATGGGGGCGGTCATAGGGCAGGGCGGTGATGATGGAATATCGTGGCCCGCAGTTGGTGCAGGTAGTAAAGGCGTAGTTATGCCTGCGGTTGGTTGTTGTAGCAATGTCGTTCCGGCAATCGTCACACAGGGCATAATCAGGGGTTAAGGGCAGGTTGGGCCTGACATCGGTGCCGCTCTCAATAATGGTGAAGCTGGCGTAATCTCTATTGGCTACCCTGGCCATGGTGTGGTTAGTGATGACGGCCAGCCTGGGTGGATTGGCAACGATGAACCGGTAAAACTCCTGCGCTTGTCTGCCGGTGGCGTTGATTTCGATATGGACACCATCGTTGGTATTGTTTACCCAGCCACGGAGGCCGTAATTCTGCGCCTGTTGATACACCAAGGGACGAAAGCCTACGCCCTGTACAATGCCTTGCAGATGAATGTGGAAGGTATCCATGGCAACGAATATACTACAAGAATAGTTTTATTGTTGACTTGCTTTAAAAAGGTTAGTTTTATGTTTTAGAAACCGTGTACCAGACGAATGGCTTCATCCTCCGGCAAACAAGATATCATCACCCGTATCATTATCATCGGGGCGGGGAAAGGCGGCCGGGCGCTGATCGAGTTTTTTCTGGCCGATCCTACCGTAGAAATTGCTATGGTTATTGATACCGATGAAGAGGCGGAAGGGATGGTGCTGGCCCGGGAGGCCCACTTGCAAACCCACACCGATTTTAAAGAGGTTTTTACGACCGGCAAAATAACCTATGATATTGTGATTGAGGTTACCGGTAGCCCCGGGGTGCATAAAGAAATCCTGGCCCACAAGCCTCCGGCCGTGCGCATGATCTCCGGGGCGGCATCGAGGTTTCTTTGGGCCTTGCTTGAGGAACGCTCAAACAACCAATATTTGCGCGAAAGGTATTCTGCCATTAGCGAGTTACACCAGGCGCAGGCTACCGATATGGTGTTTGGCAGTTCACCGCTGATGAAAAACCTGGAGAAGATGATCAACCAGGTAGCCCCCACCAGTTCCACTGTGTTGTTTGTGGGCGAGACCGGCACCGGCAAGGAACTGGCGGCAGAAACTATTTATAACCGCAGTGCCCTGAGCGATAAGCCTTTTATCAAAGTAAATTGTACGGCCTTTTCAGCCGATATTATTGAAAGTGAGCTTTTCGGGCATGTGAAAGGGGCTTTTACCGGGGCGCTGAGCAATAAAAAGGGTTTGCTGGCGATGGCCGATGGCGGCACCTTGTTTTTGGATGAAATTGGCGATATCCCTATGCCGATGCAGGTAAAACTCCTGCGGTTTTTGCAATTTGGCGAAGTGCGGCCGGTGGGCAGTAACGAAACGCAGATTATCAATGCCCGGCTTATTGCGGCTACCAACCAAAACCTGGAGGCAATGATTAAAGCTGGCAAATTCCGCCAGGATTTGTACTTCCGGTTAAACACCTTTACCATTGAGTTGCCGGCCTTGCGCCACCGCAAAGAAGATCTGCCCCTGTATATCTATCATTTTTTAAAAAAGGGGGTGCTAAAGCTAAACAAAAAAGTAGAACGGGTTTCTTCTGCGGCCCTCGACCAACTTATTCAGTACGATTGGCCGGGTAATTTGCGCGAGTTGCAAGCGGTTATTGAGCGGGCAATTATCCTTACGGATAACCATCTCATTGACTCCGAACATTTGCCCATGTCGATTCAATCCGAGGGCCTGTCGAATTTTGAGAAAGGCTTTATGGCTGCCCGGGAGATGGTAACGGCCGATTTTGAGCAACATGCTTTACATCACTACCTCAACAAATCACACGGCAACGTAACCATGGCTGCCAATTATGCCCGCATGCCGCGCAGGTCGTTTTACCGGCTGCTGGCCAAACATACTATTGACCCCGGACAGTATAAGAATAAGAAAAAGTAAGCGGGTGGAGCGGGGCTATTGGTACATTACCGCTTTTACCGCTTCAATGGTCCGTTTGGCATTGGGCAAGGTAGCTTCAATAAGGGTAGGGGCATAGCCCAGGGGCAGGTCCTGGTTGTTTACCTTCTGCACCGGGGCATCAAGGTAGTCGAACGCATATTTTTGTACGTGATAAGTTATTTCTGAGGCAATGGACGACAGGGGCCAGGCTTCTTCAACTACGACCAGGCGATTGGTTTTTTTAACCGAGTTAATCACCATGTCGTAATCGATAGGGCGTACGGTGCGTAAATCAATAATCTCTGCGCTTACCCCTTCTTTGGCCAGTTCATCGGCCGCTTTTACTACTTCATGGTAAATTTTGCCAAAAGTTACCAGGGTTACATCGGTACCTTCGCGTTTTATTTCCGCCACCCCTATGGGCAGCAGGTATTCGCCTTCGGGCACCTCGCCTTTCATGCCGTACATCAGCTCCGATTCCATAAAAATCACCGGGTCGTTATCGCGGATGGAGGCCTTGAGCAGGCCTTTGGCATCATAGGGGGTAGAAGGGACCACTACTTTTAACCCGGGGGTGTTGGCAAACCAGTTCTCAAAATTTTGCGAGTGCTGGGCCGACAGCATACCGGCATTGCCTGTAGGGCCGCGAAACACCATGGGTATGGGAAACTGCCCGCCACTCATATAAAGCATTTTGGCAGCCGAGTTAATAATCTGGTCAATGGCTACCAGCGAGAAATTGAAAGTCATAAATTCAATTATCGGCCGCAGGCCGTTCATGGCTGCACCCACACCCAGGCCGGCAAAGCCAAGCTCGGTAATGGGGGTATCAATAACCCTTTCGGGGCCAAACTCGGCCAGCATGCCCTGGCTTACTTTGTAGGCGCCATTATATTCAGCCACTTCTTCACCCATAAGAAAGACGTTCCCATCACGCCTCATTTCTTCGCTCATGGCTTCCCCAAGGGCTTCCCTAAATTGAATTTCTCTCATAACTGCGGTTGCATTTGGTGGTGCAAAAGTAGGGCTTGCAGATTAAAAACGGAACTATACCTGCGATTGTATTGCCAATAAAAAACGGGCCGCAAAAACAAGTTGTTCATGCGACCCGCAGTTTGTGGGACAAGCCCAGCAGTTTGTTATTTTGCTGCCGGAGGCTTAATGGGATAATTCTTCCACTATCCTGTCGGCATGGTAAACATATTTTAAGGCCGCGGCAATACCCCCGGCATGTACCGATACGGTGCGGTTGTAGGTATTGTCAAAGATAAAGTATCCGGGTAAGCTTTCAATATTGCCGTCAAAGACCAAACCCACTACTTCCTGTTTGGTGTTAATCACCGGGCTGCCCGAATTGCCGCCAATAATATCGGCTGTGCAGACAAAGTTCAGGGGTGATTTCAGTAACTCCAACGAAGGGTTAAGCCATTTTTCCGGCAGGTTCCACGGATACTTTTTTTCATGGCTGTAATACCGGTCGTAAAGCCCGAAATAAGTGGTAAAATAAGGGGCTTCGGTACCATTATATTCATAGCCTTTTACTACCCCATCGGCAATTCTGAGGGAGAAGGTGGCATCCGGGGGGCTGCTTACCCCGCTTAATTCATATTGCAGGTTCATGATTTTTTCTTCGTACGCTTTGTTGCCGGCAGAAATACGGCCATATTCACTACGCGAGTTTTTATACATGGGGGCAAAAACTTCGGCAAAAGCCAGCAGCGGCTCTTTGGCCAGTTTCCTGGCCTTTAGCTTGAAGAATTTTTCCTGGTCGTTGAGCAGGATACTGGTATTGAATATTTCCTCTACCCGGTTAACAGGCGACTTGCCGGCCAGCAGGCCCTCAATATAGCCCTGGGTAGAGTGCTTATGCAATTCTTCCAGCAGCACGGTAAACAAGGCCTTTTCCAGTTGCGGGTCAAACCCCGACAGGATTTTCCCGATAGACTCGCGGGCCTCGTTAATTCCGTCTTCATCTTCGGCCACCAGCACCTGCTGATAATCATATAATTGGTGAATCAGTTGGTTTACTTTTCCCTGCAGGTTTCCCGGGCGCAGCAACAGCACTTCAGGATAATATTTACCGGCCTCTTTTACATTATTGGCCAGCGCTTGCCAGGGGTCTTCCCCTTCAAGGGTTACATTGGCCCTGACCTGTTGCTCTTTTTTCTCTTTTTTGGTCATCAACACCTGATCGTAGTAGCCGTTTAACCGTCCGGTGTACGCTTTATTGGAATTGCTCAGGCCAAAGGCCAGGTTTACCACGCTGTCTTTTTTATAGACGTCCTCAATAGTTTCCGCGGCTGCCAGCAGAATTTCCATGTGGTCGCGCAGGTACGAGAGGATTACCGGTACGGTAATGTCGCGCTGGAAATAAAGTTGGGCCATGGTTAAATACCGGCCGGTACTGCCGGGGTTACCAATTACGAATACCGGTTCGTTTTCTTTGGCCCCGGCCGGGTTAAACGCAAAGTAATTAGCAGGCTTCAGGGGCTGCCCGTTTTCATCGTAAGCGCGCCAGAGGGTAAAATCGAGGTTATAACGCGGATAGGTAAAATTATCCGGGTCGCCACCGAAGTAGCCCAATGCCAGTTCGGGGTAAAGTACCAGGCGGATATCGTTATAGCGCTTAAACCCGTAGAGTGAATAGCGGCCGCCACTGTAAAAAGTGCGGGTTTCCAGGCGCAACCCCTGCCAATCCGGTTTTTGCTGATAGCGTTGTTGGATAACTTGCAGGGCAGAATCGGGGCTGAGGTCAGCCATGGCTTTTACCTCGCTGGTAATATCGGCCAGCATCACCATCTGGTCAACATACAGGTTGGGAGCGCGTCTTTCATCGGCCAGGGTGGGGGCATAGAAACCGTTCTCGTCAAAATTTTCATCTTCTTTCATTACCGAAGCCACTACCCCGCGGGAGCAATGATGATTGGTCAGGATCAGGCCATCGGCAGAGATAAACGACCCCGAACACCAACTGGCAAAGCGGATAGCCGATTTACGGGCATCCTCCAACCATTCACCGGTGGCATCAAAACCATAGGCTTCCTTAAAATAGGCCACCGGGGCATTTTCAAACGTCCACATTTTGCCCTGGTCGAAGCGGCCGGGTTCTACCGACTCAAGATTTACCGGTTGCTGGCCGTAGGCGCTTACCGAGACAAATAAAAATAATAGAAAACTTGCTGTTGTATTTCTCATGTTGATTTTGGTTTTTGGTTGCGTAAAGATAGTTGATTTTGGCTTATTGCCGATGGATATGGTTTTATACGATTATGGTTGCAATGTAGCCGCTTTCTTCTGATTATATTTGCCGAAACGCTTGGTTATGGTATCAGTAAATGAAGCAGATAATGTTATAGGGGCATCGTTATTAGGCCTGGGCACAGAAGCAATACCACTGGCCGGGGCTATGGGCAGGGTGCTGAAACAGGCGGTGGTGGCCGATCGTGATTTTCCGCCTTTCAACCGGGTAATGATGGATGGCATCGCTATTCAATTTGCCGCCTGGGAAAAAGGGGTGCGGGAATTTGTGGTTGAGGGGCTGTCGGCAGCCGGCACCCCGCAAAAGACACTCACCGGCAGTGATGGTTGCTTAGAGGTAATGACCGGGGCGGTGATGCCGGCTAATGCCGATACGGTAGTAAAGTATGAGGAGGTCACCCTCAACGGGGGCAAGGCGGTCATCAGGGCCGGCCATCAGGTAAAACCGGGCCAGCATGTACATTTGCAAGGCGCTGACCGCCAGTTGGGGGCGGTGCTCCTGGCGGCCGACCGGGTGTTGGGCCCGGCTGAAATTGCCGTTCTGGCTACGGTGGGCAGGGTTGAGGTTACCGTGGCCCGCAGCCCCCGGGTGGCGGTAATTGCTACCGGGGATGAGTTGGTGGAGATTGAGGCCATGCCACTGCCGCATCAGATAAGAAAATCGAACGTACACGCCCTGGTAGCCGCTTTACAAGCGCATAAATTTGTAGCGAAGGCTTTCCATCTGCTCGATGATAAAGCGCAAATCCGCCAGGGGCTGAAAGAAATCCTGGCCAACTATGATGCCGTGGTGTTGAGTGGCGGGGTATCAAAGGGCAAGCTGGATTTTGTGCCGGAAATCCTGGCTGAACTGGGGGTAGAAAAGCTATTTCATTTTGTTGCCCAGCGCCCGGGCAAACCCTTCTGGTTTGGGCGGTATAAAAAGGCGGTGGTATTTGCTTTGCCGGGCAACCCGGTGTCGAGTTTTGTGGGCCTCATCCGCTATGTGGTGCCCTTTTTATACCGCTCGGCAGGCGTG
This sequence comes from Cyclobacteriaceae bacterium, assembly GCA_026989505.1. Lineage (GTDB taxonomy): Bacteria > Bacteroidota > Bacteroidia > Cytophagales > Cyclobacteriaceae > S012-113. The sequence continues at coordinate 28,849 of JALSJF010000248.1, read as the reverse complement.
GAACCCAAAGCCCCCAAGGCCGTGCTGGCGGAAGATTTTACCTTTAAACCCAACCTCACCTACTTTTTGCAGGTAAAATTGCATTTTGATGACCACGGCCGGCTTTTGGCCACGCCTGCCCCCGGGCAGGGTTCGGGTGATCTCGCCAACCTGCCCGAAGCCGATGCTTTCCTGGAACTGCCACAAGGGAAAGATACGTTTAAAGCCGGGGAGGTGTTCCCGTGCTGGGGATATAGATGATGGGAATTACGGATTACGGTTGATGGGTTAGGAATTACGAGTTAAGAATTACGAGTTAAGAATTAGGAATTACGAGTTAAGAATTAGGAGTTACGAGTTACGAGTTGCGATTTACGATTTACATCATCAACTGCGAACTTAAAACTTAAAACTCCGAACTTCAAACTCCCAGCTTCAAACGCTAAAACAACGCGTACTGCCGTGGCAATAACTGAAAGCTCTGCCGGTGATAGGAGGTAACCCCCAGGGTTTTAAGGGCTTGGCGGTGTGCCTGTGTGGGGTAGCCCATATTTTTCCCCCAGCCGTAGCCGGGGTGTTTTTTGTCAAGTTGCTGCATATATTCATCGCGGTGGGTTTTGGCCAGGATGGAAGCAGCGGCAATGGCTAGAAACCGGCCATCACCCTTAACAAAACATTTATGGGCTATGCCGGGGTAAGGGGTAAACCGGTTACCGTCAATCAGCAGTAAGTCCGGCTTCCGGGTGAGCTGTTCAACAGCCCGGTGCATGGCCAGAAAGGAAGCCTTTAAAATATTGATTTTATCAATTTCCTGATTATCAACAAAGGCTACAGCCCAGTCCAGGGCTTCCTGTTCAATAATTATCCGCAGTTGCTGGCGTGCTTTGGCCGACAGCTTTTTTGAGTCGTTTAATTGCCGGTGGGTGAAACTATCCGGCAATATTACCGCTGCCGCCACTACGGGGCCGGCAAGACAACCGCGTCCGGCCTCATCACAGCCTGCCTCGCGTAAGTTGGGGGAAAATCGGGCCGCTAACATAATTCCGCGGCTAAAATACCATATTTTGCCCAGCGGCTACGTGGTTTTACCCTATTTTTGTCGCCCTGTTGCCGGTAAAATGACCATAAGAGAACACTTACGTATCAATGTTAACCTCGCTGTGCCGGTAATGGCCAGCCAGTTGGGGCAGGTAATGGTGGGCGTGGCCGATAATATGATGGTAGGGCAGGTAGGCTATATCCCGCTGGCCGGGGCCTCGCTGGGCAACGCCATCTTTTACTTCTTTATGACGTTTGGCCTGGGGGTATCGTTTGCTATTACCCCCCTGGTTGGCTTTGCCGATGGCGAGGGAAAAAAAAAGGCGTGTGGCCAGGTATTACGCCATGGGCTGGTCGTGAATGCGCTGCTGGGTATTGTCCTTTTCGGCCTGGTGATGGTGGCGGCCAATTACCTCCACCTTTTTGGTCAGGAGGCAGCCGTGGTGGAGCAGGCCACTCCCTATATGTTTGTTATTGGTTTTTCCATGATACCCTTGCTGGTTTTTCAAACCTTTCGCCAGTTCAGCGAGGGCTTATCGATGACCAAGGTGCCGATGGTGGTATCGGTGAGTATGAACGTGTTGAATATTATCCTGAACTATATACTTATCTATGGTAAATTTGGTTTCCCGGCCCTGGGCCTGCTGGGGGCAGGTATTGCCACGTTAATTGCCCGCACGGTAATGGCGGTGGGCTTGGTTGTTTATGTACTGACCAACCACCGTTTTAAACCCTATTTATCGGGCATGGGGTTAAAAAACCTGGATTTAAAGCTGATCAGGGATTTACTGCGCATAGGCGTGCCGGCCGGCTTGCAGTTTGTGTTTGAGATCGGGGCCTTTAGCATGGCAGCCCTGATGATGGGCTGGATAGGGGCGGTAACCCAGGCGGCCCATCAGATTGCCATCAACCTGGCTTCCATTACCTATATGACGGTTTCCGGCCTGGGGGCGGCTGCCGCCATCCGGGTGGGCAATCAGTTGGGTAAACGAAACTATAAAACCATGAAAAGGGCTGCCCTTACCCTGGTGGGCATGGGGGCAAGTCTGATGACTTTTTTTGCAATAGTTTTTATTGCCGGCCGTAATTATCTGCCGTTGTTGTATAACGATGAGGTAGCCGTAATTGAAATTGCTTCTTCATTGCTTATCATCGCGGCCTTGTTTCAGCTTTCGGATGGTGTGCAGGTTATCATGCTGGGCGCCCTCAGGGGGATGAAAGATGTAAAAATACCCACTATGATTACCTTTTTTGCCTATTGGGTAATTGCCCTGCCCCTGGCTTACATTCTGGCCTTTCAATATGGTTATGGGGCCAATGGTATTTGGTTCGGTATATTTTTTGGCCTGACCATAGCCGCCATCTGGGTCTTCCTGCGGTTCATCAAACTGGCCAATAAACGTATAGCCCTGTAACTTTACCTTATGCTATGGAGATAACTTATCAGGAATTCGATTTAAAGCTTAAAAGCACCTTTAAAACAGCCCATAGTCAGCGGGATGTACAAAAAACTATTATTGTTAGTTTACGTCAGGACGGTCATACCGGGTATGGCGAAGTTACGGTGAATACGTATTTTGGTATTACCTATGCCGCCCTTGTGGCCGACCTTAAACGGGCTGCGGAAGAGCTTGCCGGGTACAGGTTATCTGCTCCTGAGGACCTTCATCACCATATAGCCAATAATATAGCTATAGGCAGCTTCCCTTTGTGCGCCATAGATGAGGCGGCCTATGATTGGTATGGCAAGAAGCATGGGGTTACCACCCGGGAGTATATTGGCCACACCAACCAACCGGTACCCATGACCGATTATACCATTGGCATTGCCCCGGTTGAAGAAATGGTTGCTAAAATGGCCGCTATGCCGTGGCCCCTTTATAAAATTAAGTTGGGTACAAAAAATGATATTGAAATCATTCGTGCCCTGCGGCAACAGACAGAGGCGGTTTTCCGCGTAGATGCCAACTGTGGCTGGACGGCCGATGAGACCATTGCCAACGCTACAGAACTACAACAACTTGGGGTTGAGTTTATTGAACAACCCCTGGACCCGGATGACTGGCAGGGCATGAAGAAAGTGTATAAAAACAGTGTGTTACCGGTTATTGCCGATGAGGCTTGCCTGGTTGAAGGGGATGTGGATAAATGTGCCGGGTATTTTCACGGCATCAACATCAAACTCACCAAATGTGGGGGTATTACCCCCGCCCGGAGAATGATTGACCGCGCCCGCACCCTGGGCATGCAGGTAATGGCCGGCTGTATGACGGAATCTTCCGTAGGCATTTCGGCTGTTACGCAACTGGCCCCCCTGCTCGATCACCTTGATGCCGATGGTACCCTGTTAATCACCAACGACCCGGCTACCGGGGTTACCTTTGACAACGGCAGGATAATTTACCCGGCAAAACCGGGCAATGGTGTAGCCTTAGGCTTAGGCCCGGCCTAATTTTCATCAGGGGCAGCCTGATTTGCCGCTTGCTCTTCGTCAGGGGTAATCCAGCCACCCCCCAGGGCTTTATACAAAAAGATGTAACTGCTGAGTAGTTGCTGCCTGACCTGGGCGTACTGCAGTTCAGCATCAAAAGCTGAGCGGTCATTTTCCAGCACTTCGAGGTAGCTGGTTACCCCGCGGTCATATCTTTGCAGCGAAAGGTTACGGGCGCTGAGGGCTGCTTCCATTTGCTCCTTTCGTGCGGCCAGCTCCTTTTTATAGGTACTAATGGCAATAAGGGCATCTTCTACCTCTTTGAAGGCCTGAATAACTGTGTTTTCATACGCATAAGCAGATTGCAGGGCTACTTGTTTCTGAATCTCAGCCCGTTTTTTATTTTTACCCCAGTAAATCAATGGCCCCAATAACCCGGCACTGGCACTCCAGGCCAGACCACCGGTAGCGGCACTTGACAACTGCTGGGTAGCTAACCCTCCGATTAGGCCGGTAAGGCTGATGGCCGGCAGGCGCTGGGCTTCGGCAACACCAACATTGGCTATTTCAGCATGATAACGGTTTTCGGCAGCGATGATGTCGGGCCTCCTTGCTAACAGGGTTGAAGGGATACCCGGTGGGATTTCGGCCGGGAAATCCTGATTTGCCAATGTTGCGGTATCATTTATCGGGTAGGGGTTCCGCCCTAACAAAATTGCCAGTGCTGTTTGTGTAGTGGCTATCTGTCTTTCATAAAAAGGTACACTCGATTTGGCAATGGCCAGTTGAATTTGTGCCTGGTTCAAGTCTATGCGCGGCACCACGCCTTTGTCAAATTTAGCGGCAATTATAGCCAGTCCTTTTTGTCTTGAAGCCAGGGTATTTTTAGTTATTTTAAGACGTAACCGGTAATCCAGCAACTGAAAATAAGTTTGGGTGATAGCGGCTATCAGGTCAAGCTGTATGGTGCGCTGGGCATATTGCGAAGCAACAAAATTGGCCCGGGCCGCTTCGGTTGCCCTGCGGAATTTGCCCCAGAAGTCGATCTCCCAGTTTAAGGTGAGCCCGCCTAAGTAGATGCCCGCATCATTACTTAAGGGTTGGTTGCCCAGCACATTGCCTAAGGCGGCACTGCCGGTTACCCCAATTCCGGGATAAATATCTACCCTGGTAAAGCCCACGGTTATCCTGGCCTGCTCTACCCTGCTGGCAGCGGTGAGTACATCCTTGTTTTCCCTGAGGCCGGTAGCAATCAGGCTGTCTAACTCCGCGTTATTGAACAAAGTCCACCACCGCAGGTTTACTACGGTATCTGATTTAAGACTGTCATACCTGAACGTGGCGGCTGTGGGCGGGTCACTCTTGGTAAAATCAGGGCCAACCTTACAACTGCTAACAATAAATGTTACTACTATGCTCAGAAAAAAAAGTTTGGTTATGGTCTTTAGCGTAAACATCATATTAACTATCTAAACGTTGGGCTTCTCCTTCATCATTATTTCCTTCGGCCAGGGCCCTTTTTTTCTCATAGCCGGCCATTTTACCAATAAACACAAACAGCATGGGGTACATAAACACCCCCAACAGGGTAGCCAGGCTCATGCCGCCAAGCAAAGCCATGCCCATTACTTTTCTTGCTTCGGCACCGGAACCGGAAGCTACCACCAGCGGAAAAACACCGAGGATAAAGGAAAAGGCCGTCATCAGGATAGGGCGAAACCTTGATTTGGCCGCTTTAATGGCTGCCTCAAACAAACTTAAACCACCTTTAAACTCCTCGTTGGCAAACTCTACAATCAGAATAGCATTTTTAGCCGCCATGCCAATCAGCATCACAAAAGATACCTGGGCAAAAATATTGTTCTCGAAAGTGGGGCTGAAGAGCCGGGCTGCCCATAGGGCAAACAAGGCCCCGAAAATGGCAAACGAGGTGCCCAGCAAGATACTGAAAGGCAACGACCAGCTTTCGTACTGGGCGGCCAGGATAAGAAACACAAAAAGCAGCGAAAAGGTAAGAATTCCCATCAGCGACCCCGAAGCTTTTTCTTCCTGGTACGACATGGCATTCCAGGCATAGGTCATATCTTGTGGCAGTACTTGGGCCGCTACTTCCTTGAGGGCATTTCTGGCCTGGTCGGAGGTGAAGCCGGGGGCCGGACCGCCTGTGACCTCAACCGACCGGTAAAGGTTGAAACGAATGGTATAATCAGGGCCCGAAATAGGCTTTACCGTGGCCACGGTGCCTAACGGTACCATTTTGCCGAATTTGTTTTTGATAAAGAAGTTGCTGATCTGGGATTCATCAACCCGGTATTGTGGCTCGGCCTGGATATAGGTTTTGTACAGGCGCCCGAAACGGGTAAAATCATTCACATAGGCCCCGCCCATAAAAGCGCCTACGGTAGTGTACAGGTCGTTGAGGTTGATGCCCAGCTTAAGGGCCTTTTCCTTGTCGATGTCCATAAACCGTTGCGGAACATTAGCCTGGAAAGTAGTAAAGGCGGCCCCGATCTCAGGGCGCTCGTTGGCTGCCTTGAGGAATTTCATGGTATTCACGGCCAGGTAATCAGGGTTATTGCCACCTTTATCCTGCAACATAATACTAAAACCCGAACCATTGCCGAGGCCGGGCAGGGCAGGCGGTCCAAAAGCGAAAACCTGTGCCCCTTTTACGTTTACGGCCAGCTTTTGATTAACCTGGGCCAACAATTGCCGGGCGGTGTAGGGCCGTTCGTCCCAGTTTTTCAGCGAAACAAAAAGGAAGCCGGTATTGGAGATCATGGCCCCGGACAGGATACTAAAACCGGTGGCGGTGGTAACAAACTCAACCTCCTCAAAATCCATCAATATTTTTTCTACCTTTTGGGTTATTTCATCAGAACGTTGCAACGAAGCGGCATCAGGCAACTGCACATTAACATAGAAATAACCCATGTCTTCTTCCGGGATGAAGCCGCCCGGCACCATCTTACCAAAAATGCCGGCCGCTACGGTCATGATTACAATAAAAACCACCCCGCGCTTGATCTTGCGGGTAATCACATGGGTAAAGCTCATGTAGGAGTCGGTGGTGCGGTCCATGCCCCGGTTAAATTTACCGAAGAACCATCCCAGCGGCCCTTTGTAGGGCTCGGGTTTTTTCAACAAGATAGAGCACAGGGCCGGGCTCAGGGTAAGGGCATTTAGCGAGGATACGATTACGGATACCACAATGGTGATGGCAAACTGCTGATAAAGGATGCCGGTGATACCGGCCATGCCCGCTACGGGGATAAATACGGCAACCAATACCAGGGTAGTGGCAATAACCGGAGCGGTGACCGCCCGCATAGCGGCAATCGTAGCTTGCTTGGCATTCATGCCCTTCTCGATATTTACCTGCACGGCCTCAACTACCACGATGGCATCATCTACCACAATACCAATGGCCAGTACCAGCCCGAGCAACGACAGCACATTAATGGTAAAGCCAAGCATGGGAAAAAAGATGAAGGCCCCTACCAGCGATACCGGAATGGCGATGGTGGGGATGAGGGTTGCCCGCCAGTCCTGGATAAAAATAAACACCACTAAAATTACCAGGGCCAGGGCAATAAACAAGGTAATAATGATTTCGCGGATACCGGCATCAATGGCCTTGGTGGTATCCAGGGATACATCGTAACGGATACCCTCGGGGAAGCTATGCGCCATGGCCTCCATATTATCCTTTATGCTTTGGGCCAGCTCCACGGCATTAGAGCCCGGGGCCTGATAAAGGGCGATGATAGCCCCGGTTTTGCCATTCAGCCGGGAGATCATATTATAGGTTTCCACGCCCAGGTCAATAGTAGCTACATCGCGCAATTTAATTTGCGAACCGTCTGGCTGTGTCCTGACTACAATTTCGCCAAAGGCTTCCGGGGAGTTAAACCGTTCCGGCAGGCGTACGGTATAAGTGAACTCGGTACCGGGAGGGGCGGGTTCAGCGCCAAATTTGCCCCCGGGCACAATCACGTTTTGCTCGTTAATGGCCGCAATGATTTCCGGCACGGTTAACCCCATGTGCGACAAACGGTCGGGTTTTACCCAAATGCGCATCGAGTAATTGGCCGCTCCCAGCACTTCCACCCGGCCAATGCCCTTGAGCCGGGCCAGTTGGTCTTTGATGTTGATCAGCGCATAGTTGCCCAGAAAATCCTGGTCATAACGCCCGTCAGAAGTAAGGGTGACCAGCATGATAATATTGGGCAATGATTTTTTGGTGGTAAGGCCATACTTGGTTACCGCAGGCGGCAGTTTGGCCGAAGCCGCAGAAACCCGGTTTTGGGTCAGTACCGTATTCATGTCGGGGTCGGTACCCACATCAAAAGAAACCTCGATGTTCATGGTGCCATCGTTGGAGTTGGTTGATTTCATGTAAATCATGTTATCAACCCCATTTATTTCCTGCTCCAGGGGGGTGGCTACCGATTCTTCCACACTGATGGCATTGGCCCCGGTGTAAGTTCCCCGCACCTCTACAATAGGCGGGGTAAGGTTGGGGTACTGCTCAATGGGCAGGCCGATCATGGAGATGGTACCGACAATGATAATTACGATGGCGATAACCATCGCTACAATAGGCCGGTGGACGAAAAAATTACCTTTATTCTCTGCCATAGCGAGTTATTGCGGTTGTGATTTACGGGTAAACGCTACCACTTTGGGGGTGACGACCATACCGGAGCCTACTTTTTGTAACCCTTCGAGGACAACTTTGTCTTTGGCCTGCAACCCTTCGGTTACCAGGTAAAGATCGCCAAGCTTTTGGCCAATGGTAAGCTGTTTAGATTCTATCTTGCCTTCATCGTTAACCACAAACACCGAGTAGCGGCCCTGCAGTTCGGATACACAGCGCTGGGGCACCAAAATGGCGCCTTTTTCTTCGTACATCATAATCTTTACCCGGGCAAACTGACCCGGCTTCAGGATAAGGTCAGGATTGGGGAAGGAAGCCTGTACCAAAATGGCCCCGGTTTCGGCATCAACTTCACGGTTGATGAAATCTATCTTTCCTTTATAAGGATGGGTGGAGCCATCGGATAAGATAAGCGAGATTTCTATTTCAGTTTCTGCACGTATTTCTTCCTTTGTTTTCTTATTTGCGGCAAATTCTTTGGCCAGGATCAGGTACTTGGTTTCGGTAAGGAAAAACTGCACCCTGACACTATCTACTTTGGAAACGGTATTTAAAATGACCGGATTGGGGTTGCGGCCGACAAATTCACCTATCCGGGCGTGGGTCTTGCCAATAAAGCCGGTTATGGGTGATTTTATCCTGGTATAGCCCAGGTTGATTTGCGCCATCCGCAAGGAGGCCTTGGTGGCTTCCAGGGCTGCTGCCGAGGCATCACGGTTGGCTTTGGCAAAATCCAGGTCGCTTTGGCTCACCGCATCAATTTCGGCCAGGGGCTGGTAACGGGCATATTCATTTTCGGCATTTAGCAGTCGCGTTTGGGCTTCGGCCACTTTGCTCTTTTCACTGGCTACCGCAGCAATAAACGGTTCGGGGTCTATGGTATAAAGTAAGTCGCCCTTGTTTACCCGGGCGCCTTCACGGAAATAAATCCCGGTCAGGTAACCTTCTACCCGGGCGTTTATCGATACATCCTCCTGCCCGTAAATTTGTCCGACAAAATAATCATAGATGGGCACATCCTTTTGGATAACTTCCACTACGCTTATTTCCGGAGGCGCTGTTGATTGATTTTTAATTTCCTGGTCACAGGAGGCAAGAAAGATCACCGCCAGCAAAATGCTGCCCAGCGCGGGTATATTGAAAGATTTGCGGTACATAATTATCAGATTAGATAGTAATAGCCTGTAAAAGTAGCTTTAAAAGTCAGTCTTTCACGTTAAAAGTACAATATTAATCAATTTAGTGCATAGACGCTGCCCTCCCTCGCTACCCTGAATATACTATGGCGCACCTCTTGCAGGGCCGCTGATGCCCGCAGTAAATCATTGGTGTGGTTGAAGTGGATGAAATTAATCCTGCTTTTAATACTATCGGGTTGCGTGGCAAACAGGGCCATGGTTTCGGGCACAAAGGGGTGGGGGATAGCCTGCATATCGCGCCCGGGGAGTTCATCTTCGCTATAAAAAGTAGCATCAAGAAAAGCGTAGGTTGATTGGGTCACCTCGTCAACAATATCCCTGTCCCATTTATCCCACTTGTCAATATCGGGGATAAACAGGGCTGATTTGCTGTGGGTTTTAATCTTAAACCCCACGGTTTCGGTATATTCGTCACGGTGGGGCACCAAAAATACCTCAAGGCTGATATTGCCGGTCAATTGCAGGGTAGAATCAGCCGTTAATGGTTTAAGGATAATATTCTTCAGGGCAACCAACTGGCTCCAGGGGCCATTTTGGCGTAAAAAGCCGCGCATACGGGGCATGGCATACACAGGTACCTCTGTGGCGCCAACGGCCTCCCTGCCGAGGTGCATCAGGCCGGTATAATGGCCAATATGGCCGTGCGTTAAGAAAATACCACCCACTGAGTTAAGGTCGCCCTGTGGCAGGTAGCTGAGCAGCATTTGCAATTGTGCCCTAAAATCCGGGGTGGCATCAAAAAGATAGACCTTATTATGGGGCCGGTCAACCAGGCCCAGGGAAACCACTTTCTCAGGCTTGGCCTGCCCCTGCCAAACCGGCAGGCAACAGCTTTTGCGGCAGGCTGTTTGCGGGTAGCCGCCATCCTGGGCTATGCCCAGCACAACGATGAACACTTCCGGTTCTGCTATCGGCTGCTGGGGCTGCGAGCAACTCCAGATTATCAACGAGAATATAATGATCAGGCTCCGGTTCATTTTGGCAGTTTGGGTAGTAAGGCCCGGGTGTTTTCTTTATAAATAAGGTAACCGGGCTTCGTTTTCAGCAGGCGCTTGTCAAGCAAAGGGATGGAGATAAAGACAAACATAGCCACGATAACTACCACCCCGGCCACCAACGAGAGCGTTGTGTAAGGGGTGTAGGCCATCAGCATCAGGCCCAGCCAGAAAAGTATTTCGCCCAGATAATTGGGGTGACGCAGGTAACGCCAGACCCCAAAGCGCATCACCGCTATGGGGTTGTTTTCTTTTATCTTGAATTGATATAACTGGTTGTCGGCAATGGTTTCTAAAACCACGCCCCCCAGGGCAATGGTAAAGCCGGCCCAGGTTACCCCGTTTATTTCGCTGGCGAACATAAAAATATAGTACAACGGCATGGCAGCCACAAATACCACCAGGGTTGGAAACAGATGAATACCCAGAAAGTTGACCAGCAGGTACCACTTGCCGGTTTGTTGTTTTAACTGCACATAGCGCCAGTCTTCATGATCAAGCCCTCGCCAGCCGCGCAGCCAGTTGCCGGTAAGGCGCCATGACCAAAAGGAGACAATGAAAGCGGTGATGAAAATTTTCAGGGTAATAACTTCCGGTCCGAAAATATAAAGCCAGTAAAACAATATGCCGAAGGGAATGACACTCCAATAGGGGTCGTACAGGCTGGCATTATGGTATTTAAAACTAAAAATAAATACCAGCAGGGTCATGCATACATCAATAAAAAAGAGTTTACCGAGGGGATCATTGCCCGGCAGGTACACCGTCATGAAACCACCGGCTGCCAGGACAGCGAGGTAGAGCCAGAAGACAGTTAACCGTGATTTTGATTTCAACGATGATTTTTTTGAATTGAGAACTATTATACGCATAATAGGGTTTAATCAAAAGTAAAAGGTGTATGTATGAACCGGATTAAAGCAATTTTTATTTCAACGGCTATTACCCTGTGGGCGGTTTTTAGCTATTTATTCATCAAAGAGCTGGTGATGGGGGATTTCAGCTATTATTTTCCGGGTTTTGGGTTGGCATCGGTGGTGCCTTTTGGTTTTTTTTTGTTCTTTATGGCCGGCAAACCGCCCGCCCGTACTTCCCGGTCGTTAACCATGCTTACCCTGAGCATAGCCTTTGGCACTTTGCTGGTGGCCGCGGGCGTTTACCGGCAGCAGGTGCCGGGGGTTTACCTCTACCTGTCGTTGGCCAGCATGGTTTTGTGGCTGTTGTATGTGTTTTGGTATTCTGCTTTGCCGGTAGCGCGGGGGCAACTCAAGCCGGGGGATAAACTGCCGGAATTAAATTTTATTGAAGACGGCCAGGTATTTTCTACGACATCTTTACGGGGCAAAAAGGTGATCTACCTGTTTTACCGGGGCAACTGGTGCCCTTTATGCATGGCGCAGGTCAAAGAAATTACCGCCCGGTACCAGGAACTGCATAGCCGGGGGGTAGAAGTTTGCCTGATCAGCCCGCAACCGGCCAGGTTAACCGCGGCCCTGGCCGGTAAAATGGCTGTCGCCTTCAGGTTTTTAACCGATAAAAATAATGCGATGGCCAGAAAGCTGCAGATTGACCATCAGCAGGGTACCCCTTTGGGCATGGAGGTGTTGGGCTATGCCAGCGATACCGTGCTGCCAACGGTTATGATTACCGATGAAGAGGGCAGGATAGCTTTTGTTGACCAAACCGACAACTACCGCCTGCGGCCGGAGCCCGAAACTTTTTTGCGGGTTATCGATGACATGTAAAAGCGAACGGCAGGTTTTGCCAACAGTATTTATTGCCGATGAACTTGACCGGGTAATTTAGGTTGACCAGGCCAATTACCTTATACGGCCCCAACAAACAGAATTTAGGGTGGCTTTGGCACCTCGCTAAAGAAAAATCAAGCAATTAATTCTAACTAATTTTGATTAAAATATATTTTTTTATTACTTCGTGGTAGTATGTCACTTTAAATGCAACCATGAAACCAATCAGCTTATTATTTTGTTTAATGCTGGAAGCCTCATTTTCCCTGGCCCAGCAGTCACCTTTCTATTTGGTACTGACCAATGGCCAGCAAATAAACTATCTGAATTATACTATTAAAGGGAAGAAAGTGGTGGTAAAACAAACCGGCTATAGGGGAAAAAAGGAGGTTTGGCTTAGCCGGGTAGTTGGCTATTATTCCCGCGATGAGAATATAATGTATTATAAGGTGCCGGGTAACCGTAGTTTTCTGCCACGGCTTGCTGACGGAAAAATAGTGTTATATGCTAAGACTGAGCTTGGTGATCTAACTACCGATGCCTTTGGCCATTTATCCAGGAATCCTACGGTTAATTTGTACGTCTTGAAAAAAGGAAAATTACAAAAGGTATTTGATGGCAGGGCCTTTAGGAAAAAAAGTAACCTGAGTACCCTGAAAGTTTTATTTGCCGGCCAGCCGGAGGTGATAAATATGATTAACACTGCTGGGAGTATTGATCAGAAAACTGTGGTTGAGGCTGTAAAAAGGTATAATTATTTAAGCCATAAGCCGCCTGTGTTACCGGAAAACTACAGCCAGGGGGCCATCGTATTTTATCGTGACCGGAAAAAGAAAAAAACAAAAATTTCTCTACACATTGGCCATGATAAAGTCATCGACCTGCCGGCTAAAAGTTATCAGACGATCAGGGTGCCTGCCAAATATTTTACAGCTATATGTTTAAAAACGGAGACTATGGAAAGGTGCAACACGTATAAGGCCACCCCCCATTTTACTAAATACTACAAGGTTACCGTAAATAAGGAAGGGGAAATCGATCGAATATCCAACATAAGCAAAAAGATAGCCCGGTATGATATTGCCCAGATAAACAAATAGACAATTACTAAAGTATCTTCTGGCAACTTTTCGATAAAAAATACCCGATAAACAACTATTTTTATACTACAGCATCAAAAAGGGATATGCTAAGCATGGCATTATTTTTAACCTGCAAATAACCAATGGCCAGACATACCTACGATATGGGCCTTATCGGCAACTGTTCTTTTCAGGCACTGATAGATACCCGGGCCAATGTGCAGTGGCTATGCTGGCCCCGGTTCGATAGCAGCTTTGTTTTTGGCGGCCTTCTCGATAAGGAAAAGGGGGGTGAATTTAGTGTCAAACCTGACCGCACGGTAGTTAAAACCAAACAGTACTACCTGAAAAACACCAATGTGCTGTGTACCGAAATAGAGAGTGAAGACGGCCGCTTTAAAGTTACCGACTTCGCCCCCCGGTTTGAGAACTACGACCGCCACTACCGCCCGCTAATGCTGGTGCGCAAAATAGAGCCGCTGAAAGGGGTGCCGAAGATTAAGGTGGTGTGCGACCCCCGGGGGGAGTATGGCAGGGTTAAACCACAGGTAATGCCGGGCAGCAGCCATTTGCGGTTTACGGGGTTTGCCCAGCCGGTGCGCTTGTCCACCAACGTCTCGTTAAATTACTTGCTCGATGGCAAATCGTTTCAACTGAGTGAGCCGGTATATTTATTCTTAACCTGGGGCGTGCCGTTAGAAGGGCCGATTATCAGTACCGCTGAAGATTTTCTGAATAAGACCATCAATTACTGGCAGGATTGGATCCGCCACTGTACCATTGGCCCGGTTTGGCAGGATGCCGTTATCCGTTCGGCTTTAACCCTTAAAATGCATCAGTTTGAAGACACCGGGGCCATTACCGCCTCCACCACCACCAGCCTGCCCGAACACCCGGGGGCGGGGCGGAACTGGGATTACCGCTATTGCTGGATGCGTGATTCGTATTATACCCTGAATGCCCTCAGCGCTATTGGCCAGTTTGAGGAGCTTGAAAAATACTCTAACTATGTAGAAAATATATCGGTAAACAGCCATCTGCGCTACAACCCGGTGTATAATATCCTCGGCAAGGAAAATTTTGATGAGGCAGAACTTGACTTAGAAGGCTACCTCGGCAATAAACCGGTGCGTATTGGCAACCAGGCTAAAGAACATATTCAAAATGATGTTTATGGCCAAATGCTGGTGTCAATCCTGCCCCTCTATACCGATGAACGGCTGAGTACTTCCGGCCGCGGCCGCTCAACCGATATTGTGATGGACTTGCTGAACAATATTGCCAATACCATGGACGAACCCGATGCCGGGTTGTGGGAATTGCGCAATATGAGTTTCCGCCATTGCTATACTTTTCAGTTTCACTGGGCGGGGGCCAATGCGGCTATTAAGATTGCCAAACACTTACAGGATGAACTGATGCTGGATTATGCCACCAAAATAAGGGATGACGCGGCTGCGCAGATAGAAAAATGCTATAAGCCTGCGTTGAAGGCCTATTCTTCCTCCATTGAAGCCGACCGCCTGGATGCCAGCCAGTTGCAGCTTATTACCATGAATTATCTCGATCCCAAATCAGACCGGGCCAAAGAACATCTACAGGCGCTGGAGAAAGAATTGCGTACCGGTGAGGGCCTCTTTTACCGCTACCGCCACGAAGATGACTTTGGTGAGCCGCAGAGCACTTTCCTGATTTGTGCCTACTGGTATGTTGAGGCCCTGGCGGCTGTAGGCCGGGTAAAGGAAGCCTCCGAAATATTTGCGCACCTGCTAACCTATACCAACCACCTGGGCCTGCACAGCGAAGATGTAGATGCCGCCACCGGCAGCCAGTGGGGCAACTTCCCGCAAACCTACAGCCATGTGGGGCTGATGAATGCCGCCTTCCGTATTGCCCGGAAACTGGATAAACCTAACTTTTTAATCGAGGAGGTGCCAACAAGATAAGCCGCTAGAGGTTTTCCGGGTTTCGCCTGGTGAACTTGTTTTCAACATTTCCCGTGTTCAGGGTGCTGGCCGGTTCAAACAACAAGATTTCCACCTCCTCATCGGCCACAGGTTTGTGGTTTACGCCTTTAGGAATAATGAGGAACTCGCCTGGCAGCACCTCGATGGTCTTATCTGCTAACATCATCTTTAACCGGCCCTTGATGACCCAAAACATTTCATCCTCCTGGTCATGATGGTGCCAGACAAACGCGCCCTTTAGCCTGGCAGCCTTTACCTGCTGGCCATTTAGCTCACCGATAATTTTGGGGTTCCAGTAGTCACCGATACTTGCAAAGGCTTTTTGCAGATTGACTTTTTTAATCTTCATGGCGAGGTTAAAGATAGGCCATTGTCTGTACAATGAGAACCTTTTGTACGTACTGTTTTGCCACTCCCCGGGTTATTTTTCGTTATCTTCGAAACGGGTTTAACCCGAATTATTCTCAAAATTATGAATAATGACGTAAATTAACCGCCAAGCAATTGTTTGTCAGTTGATTACATCAGGGTTAACTTTCACGGAAAAAATCAGGTTCATGAAAAAACTACTTCTAATCACGGCATTCCTGTTATCCGGGGGTGGGCTGTATGCCCAGGATGATCGCGCCCTTAGGCAAAGCAGGGTTAATACCGATGCGGCAGCCGCCCACATTTGGTTTTTGGCAGCCGATGAACTGCGGGGACGCGAAACCGGCTCACCGGAAATTGATATTGCTGCGGCCTATATTGCCGCGCAATACCGCAGGTATGGGGTACAGCCATTCAATGGGTCTTATTACCAGAATGTAGCCCTTGAAAGGGTCGGCCCCGCGGAAAAAGGGAGCTTTGCCGTTAACGGACAGGTTTTTGAACAGGGTAAAGCCTTATTGGTGATGCAGGCGGTCAACCTTTCGGCCCAAACCGGGGTGGTGTTTGTTGGCTATGGCCTGCCGGAAGATATGGACAAAAAAGAAATTGCCGGCAAAATTGTGGTCGCCCGGGCAGGATATGCGCCTGACGATACCCCGCAGCAAATGTTTAGGGCAAGAAGAGAGAAAAATAAAAATGCCCGGGTCAGGGGAGCAGTGGCTTTGGTAGAATTATACGCTTCGCAGACCTTACCCTGGAAGACCCTGGTAGGCTATCTTTCCGGCTCGCGGTTGGGCCTGGCCAGCGAAGCGGCTGATGAAATAAAACTTGGCCATATATGGTTAGCCGACCCGGGGGGCAAACTGGCCCTGAAGTTCAGCACAGCCAAAAAGTTAACCGGCACAATAGCACTGGCAGAGCGGCAAAGGGCTCCGTTACCGGCCAGGAACGTAATCGGTGTGGTGGAAGGTTCCGACCCGCAATTAAAGGATGAATATATTCTGCTTTCGGCCCACTACGACCATATTGGTGTTAAGCACAACACACATGGGGAGGATTCGATCTATAACGGTGCCCGCGATAATGCCATTGGCGTGGCGGCTATTTTGGCGGCTGCCGAATCGTTGCAAAACTTGCCGGTGAAGCGTTCGGTGCTCTTCCTGGCCTGCACCGGGGAAGAAAAGGGCTTACTGGGCAGTAAATGGTATGCTGAAAACCCTCCCGTACCCCTTCATAAAATTGTTTATAACCTGAACATCGATGGTGGCGGGTATAATGATGTTACCAAAGTGTCGGTTATGGGCCTGACACGCACCACGGCAGAAAAGGAGATCAGGGAAGCAATCAGGGCATTCGGACTGGAACCCCTGGCCGACCCGGCCCCGGAAGAAAACCTGTTCGACCGCTCGGATAATGTTTCTTTTGCCGCCAGAGGTATTCCGGCCCCAACGTTTAGTACCGGGTTTACTGCGTTTGATGAGGAGATTCTGAAGTATTACCACCAGGTTACCGATGAAGCCGCATCGCTTGATTTTGCATACCTCGCCCAATATTTTAAAGCCTATGCTTACGTGGTACGCAGTATAGCCAACAGGAAAGAAACCCCTTTCTGGGTGCCCGGGGATAAATATGAAGCAGCCGGCAAAAAGCTCTATGGGAGAGAATGATATTTTTTGCCAAAATACGCTCTGGTAAGCCAGCATCATAGAGGGAAAATTTGGCCTGGCTAACCGGGTAATATGGGGTTGAGGACAAAAGTTATGCGCAACATTTCGTTGCCTTTTTTCCTGCAGCAGGTTGCGTTTCCCCGGGCTTAACAGCATATACCGTGATACTGAATATACCCAAATTTTGTTTATTCATCTGGTTTATTTCTTCAGCTGAAAGGTATTTTGCCAGGACCTCATCGGGAATGATGATCACTTTTTCTTTTTGTACGGTAACCTGTGTAAAGCCGGCAGAGGTGATAAAGCCCAGGTATTCCTCTTTCTGAATGGCCCCGGCCACACAGCCGGCATACATTTCGGCATCTTCACGCAATCCGGCCGGCAGTTCGCCCACCAGCACAATATCTGAAATAGAAAAATGGCCACCCGGTTTAAGTACGCGGTAAATCTCGCGGATGACCTTTTCTTTGTCGGGCACCAGATTGAGAACACAATTGCTAACGATTACATCAGCCGTATTATCGGTTACCGGCATATTGTCAATATCGCCATAACGGAACTCTACATTAGTATAACCCAGCTTGCCAGCATTAATCCGCGCTTTGGCTATCATGGCTTCGGTAAAATCGATGCCAATTACTTTGCCTTCCGGGCCGGCCTCATGGCGGGCCACAAAACAATCGTTGCCGGCCCCTGAACCCAGGTCAATCACCGTATCGCCTGGTTTTATCCGGGCAAAGCGGGTGGGCAGGCCGCAGCCCAGGCCAAGGTCGGCCTCGGCCGCATAACCTTTAATACCGCTGTAATCATCCATCATAATAGTGTAAACCTTGTTTGCTGGCGTAGTGGCGCCACAACAGGAGGAGGCGTTGCGGCCTTTATCCTGCAAAGCAATTTCACGGTATTTCTCTTTAACGATATTCTTTACTTCTTCGGTAGATTTCATTGTGTAATTGTTTAGTATATTGCAATATTACGATAAATAGTAAAACCAACAAATTAAACCAGGTAAATTTTCGATACCTATCATCTACCTATTTCTTATGACAAGTCAGGCAAAGGGCGCTGCCGGTGTTATCCCTCCACAGCGACATGGGCACCGGCCGGCCCGGGATGGTAACATGGCAGCCTACACAGCCTTCGGTATTGCGGCTGATGTGCGGATCGTGGCAGGAGGTACACTGCATATAGCCGTTTTCCAGCAAGTCGGTGGCTATGGTCCCCCCAAGTCCGGAGGGGGTAGTAACCGGGTCATAAAGTTGGCCGTCAGCCGTGGCCAGGGTAGTGCTGTACGCAAAGGAAATAGGGTGGTCATCGCCTAAATCAGTGGTTAGGTTACCAAAGCCGGCAAATTGGCTGCCCCCGGTATTGCCGCTATGGTTTTCAATGGCTACCGTGCCGTCATGGCACGAGAAACAAAGCTTTGAATGGCCGGCAGGCTGGCCCGGTAAAGCATCTAAGGTAGCGCTACTGTATAGCTGAAAGGTGGCAACGGTTTGTTCGTGGTTCCATAGCGGGGCATTGGGTACTTCCATATTGGCATTGTGGGGCGTGTGACAAGGGAGGCAGGCCTCACCATTGCTCCAGGAGGCCCCGGTAAAGTCGTGGTGGCTGTTTCTTAGCCCCTGGCCATAACTGAAAATAGCAAGCAGGATAAGCCAACTGCCGAGGGTGGATTTAATCAGATTTTTCATAGCGCCCTGTTTATGGGTGATTACAACAAAGGAGTAGGCAAAAATATTATAATAACGGTTTTGCTATCCTATTAAAAACCTGACAACAAGACTAAGTAGTGCGGTAGGTCCCTGCCGGAACTTTATATAGTGCAAAGTTCGTTACGGAAAATGAAACCAACAAGGGTTTATGTGATTATTATCACAATTATCCCCGTTGACCGGAGGAAGTATTTATCAGGCTTTTCCTTCCCATTCGTTAAAAAAATGCTGCAGGAACCCTTCCATATACCGGTGCCGCTGTTTGGCTATGGTTTTGCCGGTTGGGGTGTTCATCCGGTCTTTTAGCCGCAATAGTTTTTCATAGAAATGATTGATTGTGGGCCCTGTATTCTTTTTATAGGTTGCGTTGGTCATCTGCAAATCGGGCTTAAGGGCTGGGTTATGGAGTTCTCGGTTTTTATACCCCCCATAATTAAAGGCCCGGGCTATACCGATGGCCCCCATGGCATCCAGGCGGTCGGCATCCTGAACTACGGCCAACTCGGGGGAGTAAAAGCCTTGGGTATGGTTGCCCCCTCTGAAAGAGATGTGTTTGATAATGTTTACTATATGCCCGATAACCTGACTGGGGACGGATAACCCTTCAAGGAAAGTGGCTGCTTTTTCCGGGCCGATTTTTTCATCACCGTTATGAAACTTGCTGTCGGCTATATCGTGCAGAAGGGCGCCTAGTTCAACTATAAACATGTCGGCTTTCTCCTTCCGGGCAATATGTTTGGCCATTTGCCAAACCCGGTACACATGCCACCAGTCATGGCCGCCTTCGGCCCCGGCCAGCGTTGTTTTTACAAATGCCTCTGTCTTTGTTATAATGGTGTCTTTATTCATCAAAAATTAGCCACGAATAAATACGAAAGTGTCTTCATCCGACATCTCCGGGCTATAACAATAGCCACCTCCGGTAAAGCCTTTAAGCAACCCGGGGTCTTCGAGGCGCTCGCGGATGATGAAGCGGGCCATTTCTCCGCGGGCATGCTTGGCATAGGTCATCAGCATTTTGTATTGGCCATTGCTGAAATCCTTAAAGACGGGGGTGATAATCCTCCCGGCTATTTTTTTAGGGTTGATGGCTTTAAAATACTCGTTGGAGGCCAGGTTGACCAAGACTTTTTCTTGTTGCAGCAAGGCATTAATCACTTGCGTGAGGGTATCACCCCAAAATTTATACAGGTTGTTATGCTGGCGGTAGGGCAACTTGCTGCCCATCTCCAGCCGGTAGGGCTGGATGAGGTCAAGCGGGCGCAGCAAGCCGTAGAGGCCCGAGAGGATGCGCAGGTGGTGGTGGGCATAATGCAGGTCATCCGGGCGTAGGCTGCGGGCATCAAGCCCCCGGTAAACTTCACCGGTAAAGGCAAAGATGGCCGGCAGGGCATTCTCAGGGGTGAAAGGGGGGCACCACGCTTTGTGCCGGGCGGTATTCAGCGCTGCCAGTTCGTCACTAAGTTTCATTAGCTCGGCCAGTTCCTTTTGGCTCAGGCCGCGCAGCTTGCCCATCAGTTGTTTACTTTGGTGTAAAAATTGTGGTTGGGTATATTCCAGGTCGGGGGCTTTGGTCTCTTTACTGAAAGATTTGGCCGGGGAAATAACAAGTAGCATAGCGAACAGGGTTTACATGAGAAACAAAGTTATTGATTTACCGGCTGATTTTTTGTGCCGGGGATAACGAAATTTAAAACCTAGAGCAGCTTATCCAGCAAAGAAAGCACGTCTTCAACGGTAGAAATATTATAACGGGCGGCTGTTTCGTTAAAGCCAACCTTTATGGTGTAAGCC
Organism: Cyclobacteriaceae bacterium; assembly: GCA_026989505.1. Taxonomy (GTDB): domain Bacteria; phylum Bacteroidota; class Bacteroidia; order Cytophagales; family Cyclobacteriaceae; genus S012-113. The sequence goes on along the minus strand of JALSJF010000248.1, from coordinate 8,205 downwards.
TGTTTGGGCATGGCTTTGAAGGTGTCCTCATCGGTATAGTCATCGCCAATCGCCAGGATAAACGGCCAGGTTTCGTTGGCCAGCCAGCGTTTGGCGGCTGTACCTTTGTTTATCTCTACATTTTTCACTTCCAAAACCTTGTTGCCTTCCATTATTTGCAGGCTTTTACCATAGATCGCATGGCTTAGCTTGTCCATAAACTCGTGCTTACGCATTTCAGCAAGTCCGGGATCGGTTTTGCGGTAGTGCCAGGCCAGGGAGTAGTTTTTTTCTTCCAGGAAGGAGCCGGGCGTACGGTCGGTAAATTGGTTGAAGATAGGCCGTAATTCCTCTTTCCAGGAGTTGTCCAGTTTGGCATATTGTCGCCACTTATGGCCATTTTTTTTGTACCAGGCCCCGTGTTCGGCCACAATATCGAGGGGCAACGGGCCAAACCAGTGCTCCAGGGTTTCTTTATCCCGGCCGCTAATCAGGATCACCTGGTTTTCGGGTTGTTGGCTAAGTTCAGATAAGGTTTGGTAAAGATGCTTGCCGGGTGCCGCCAGGGCCGGATCAGAGCGGAAATTGGTCAGGGTGCCATCATAATCCAGGAAGATCAGCCGCCTGGGGGCCTGCCGGTATTTGGCCAACAGTTGTTTTTCAACTTTGGGGTTAAAAAACTGCTCATAGATGGTCAGCGAGGCCTGGTGAACTTCCTGCAGCCGTTCAAGAAAATGCCTGGCCCAGTAGTTGATATTATTGCGTTGCAGCACCTTTTGCATCTTGCGTACCCGCTTTATTTGTTCTTCCTCCGGCATTTGCAGGGCCTGGTGCAGGGCATCGGCAATAGCTTCGGTATTATTAGGGTTCACCTGCAGGGCGCCAATCAACTCTTTGGATGACCCGGCCATTTCACTCAAAATCAACACCCCCTTGCCATCAGTTTTACAGGCCAGGTACTCTTTCGACACCAGGTTCATGCCATCGCGGTAGGGGGTGATAAGGGCCACAGGGGCCAGTTTATACCAGGCTACCAGCCGGCTGAACTTTACCGACCGGTAATAATAATGTACCGGGGTCCAGCTTATGCGGCCGTATTTGCTGTTAATATAGCCCACAATACGGTCGATTTCTTCTTTCAGCCTGCGGTAGCGGCCCACGGTATCGCGGGACGGCACCAGGATAACCAGCATCGAAACCTTTTTACGGTAATTCGGATATTTGGTCAGGAACAGATCAAAAGCCCGCAACCGTTGGGGCAGGGCTTTGGAGTAGTCGAGGCGGTCGATGTTGAGGATTATTTTTTCGCCCCGCGTTTCTTTGATGTAGCGCTCCAGTTCTTTCGCTACTTCCGGGTCGTGGGTAGCTTTGGCAAATTTGTCGTAGTCAATACCCATGGGAAAGGAGTCGATGTCCACCACCCGGTTCTGAAACCGCACCCGGCCCAGGTAATGGTCATCGTAGTTAAGTATCCTGCTCGTAGCGCTGGTAAAGTGGCGCACATAATCAAAGGTATGGAAGCCTACCAGATCGGCCCCCAGCACCCCGCGCATGAGGGCATCGCGCCAGGGGAGGGTACGCATAAGCTCATACGAAGGGAAGGGGATGTGATGAAAATAACCGATGGTGGCCCGGGGGTATTTGCTGCGCAACAGTTGCGGCACCAACATCAATTGGTAGTCCTGCACCCAAAAAATATCATCTTTACGGGCAATTTTAGCCACTTTTTCGGCAAACAGCCCGTTTACCTCTTTGTAGTCCTGCCAGGTGCGGGAAACAAAATCAGTATATTGCTGAAAATAATGAAACAGGGGCCAGAGGGTTGAATTGCTAAATCCCCCGTAATAATTATTAAACTTAGAACTATCAATAAAAACAGGGTGCATGGCCATTTCCTGTAACAGGCTGTTAATGGTCTTTTTGCTGGCAGCCTTGCTTACCGGCAACCCCGGCCAGCCTACCCAGATTACTTCATAATTATTTTTTAACGAGTTGAGGCCGGTGGCCAACCCCCCGGCACTGGGCCGGATGCTGAGCTTGCCCTTCTTCTCGGTAATGGTTACCGGTAAGCGGTTGGAAATGATAACAAGACGGCCCATGATGTAAATGTTTATCCTTTTCTAAGATAAGGCATAACGGTATAAAATGGGTGCCCGGAACAGGTTATTTGCTTAGTGTGAGGAAAATTTCTGCCACAGCCGGACAAATAGCGGCATTCTTTTTGGCCAGGGTTAAAATGCCGGCCTGGTTTACCCTGTCGGTATGCGGGTATTCCCGGCAGGCTTTCGGCCGCACCGCATAGAGGGTGCAATAATTATCTTCCCCCAGAAAGGTACAGGGTAGCGATTGTAGCACGTAGTCATTGTCTTCGTCAAGGCGCAGGTAGCGATCGATGAATTCGGCAGGGGCCAGTTTAAGATGTTTGGCAATGGTGGTAATGTCTTTCCGGGTAAATAAGGGGCCCGTGGTTTTGCAACAATGGGCACAGGCCAGGCAGTTAATATGGTTAAAAGCCTTGTGGTGCAAAGGATGGATTTTTCTGTCCACCTCCCCTTTGCGCATTTTACTTAACCGGCTGATGGTTTTGGCAATATCTTTTTGCTTCTTTTTGGCCTGCAACAGCAATTGTTGATATTCTTCGGGCATAACCGCAAAGGTAGTATGCCAAGGTAAAGGATACACTCATCCGGCCAAATTACCATCGTTCCCAAATAATTTTTTTAAACCGGAGGTAATCCGTTACTTCGTGTTTTATTTTTATGCTGATTTAAGCAGCAATAAGTTTAACGACCATCATACCTTACCTGTTATGCTAATTAAAGATCAGAATGTTTCCCCCGGTTTCATGGTGAAAGCGGCCAATATAATTCGCGGTTTAAGCATGGATGGCGTTCAGCGTGCCAACTCGGGCCATCCCGGCCTGCCTATGGGGGCCGCTGAAATAGCTACCGTACTATGGACTAAATTTCTCAGGCACAATCCTGAAAACCCTGACTGGGCCGACCGCGACAGGTTTGTCCTTTCCGGGGGGCACGGCAGCATGCTGGTCTATGCGCTCTTGCATTTAACCGGTTATGATCTTAGCCTGGATGACCTGCGGGCTTTCCGCCAATGGCAGAGTAAAACCCCGGGCCATCCCGAATATGGCCATACCCCCGGGGTAGAAACCACCACCGGCCCCCTGGGGCAGGGGATAGCCAATGCCGTGGGCTTTGCCCTGGCCGAAGCCTCGCTGGCAGCCCGCTATAACCGCCCCGGGTTAAATATTGTCGATCATTACACGTATGTTATTGCTTCCGATGGCGATTTGCAGGAGGGGGTATCGCATGAGGCCTGTGCCTTTGCCGGGCATAACCGGTTGGGCAAGCTGGTGGTATTGTATGATGATAATAATATTACTATTGATGGGGATACCTCTTTGTCATTTACCGAAGATGTGCTAAAGCGCTTTGAAGCCTACGGCTGGCATACACAGCAGGTAGATGGCCACGATCCGGAAGCCGTTGCTGCGGCTATTGAACAGGCGAGGGCCGAGGGCCAGCGGCCTTCTATTATCTCTTGTAAGACCATCATTGGCAAGGGCAGCCCCAATAAGCAGAACACTTCCGGGGTACACGGTTCGCCCCTGGGCCCTGAGGAAATAAAGCGGGCCAAAGAAAACCTGGGCTTGCCGGCAGATACAGAATTTTATGTGCCGGATGAGGTGCTGTCGTTTTTCAGGGAGGCTATTGCCAATGGTGCTGCTGCCCAGGCGGAATGGGAGGCCTTATTTGCTGCGTATGCAAGCCAATACCCTGACCTTGCGGCTGAATTCAAATCTTTGGATGTGGTAGATGTTGATGTCCTGGAGATTGAACCTTTTGTTGCCGGGGAGGCCAAAGCCACGCGTTCGGCCAGCGGGGCGGTGTTGAATCAAATTGCTGCCCGCATTCCGGCTTTGATAGGGGGCTCTGCCGATTTAACCCCTTCGAACAACACTTTCCCCAGAGGGGAAACGGCTTTTAGTGCCGATAACCCTGTGGGCCGTTATATACACTACGGTATCCGCGAACATGGCATGGCGGCCATCATGAACGGTATGGCCCTGCACGGTGGCGTAATCCCCTATGCCGGCACCTTTTTCGTGTTCAGCGATTATATGCGCCCGGCTATGCGCATGGCGGCTCTGATGGGTATCCGGGTAATCTATGTGCTCACCCACGATTCTATTGGCCTGGGGGAAGACGGCCCTACCCACCAGCCGGTTGCCCATCTGGCTTCTTTGCGGGCAATGCCGAATATTACTGTCTTCCGCCCTGCCGATGCCAACGAAACCATTGCCGGCTGGCGCGCAGCATTGAGGCGCAAGGAGGGGCCCACCTGCCTGGTGCTTACCCGGCAGGCCTTGCCGGTGATGGCGGCCGATAAGGTTAACGATGCGGCCAGGGGCGGTTATGTGCTGGCTGAAGATGAAGGTTTTACCGCTATTATTATTGCCACCGGTTCGGAAGTTGAGATTGCCCTGGAGGCCAAACAGCGGCTGAATGACCAGGGTAAAAAAATCAGGGTGGTGTCAATGCCCAGCACGGAACTATTTGCAGAGCAGGCCCCGGCTTACCGCGAAACGGTGTTGCCGGCTAACTGTACCGCCCGGGTAGCCATTGAGGCCGGGGCAACCTTGAGCTGGTATAAGTATGTGGGTTTGCAGGGCAGGGTAGTGGGCCTTGACCGGTTTGGCGCTTCGGCACCTTATAAGGAGATTTATCAGCACCTGGGCCTTACGGCCGAACATCTGGTAGAGGAAGTGCTGGCCGTGTTGTAGCATTAAAAAAAATACCACGGGCATCCTCCCGTGGTAATAAAACCACCTAAATTTTAACAACGGTTTTTTACTTTTATAAAGGAAATTCCCGTTTGCTTAAATTTATACGTTTGCCAGTTGTGCTCTGACAGACTCAAGCCTATCAATGAGCGGCACAATTTCCCGGCCATACTTTTGCAGGCGTTTTTTAATGCTGAAATACATGAAGAACAGTATGGTTACCGATAAGGATACATGAACTGTTACCCGTGTTTCCATGGAATAATCAGCTAAAGCATCAATGTATCCCAGGTTTATACCGGCTATCAGCATCCCCGTATAAAACCACATGTATTTCGAGGCGATAAGGATTAATTGCCTGAGTTTACCGATTTGTGATTCAATAAAACTCCGGTTGCTAAAATCAAGCTTTTTAGCCAGGTTGCCGGGCTTGGCCTTGTCTGCCTGCTGCAATACCATGTACATACCGCTGCCTATTAATACAACGGCTACCAGCGAGTACATACTTTCAAGTACGGGCAGTAGCCAAAGTAGGAATAGCGTGGTTAATGGGGCGGTAAACAGCATGATGTATCGCTCAACTTTGGCCCTTCTGTCAATTTTTTGCAATTGTTTTACCAGGATTGTGGCATCCGGAACTTCAACATTTTGGGCTTGCCACATGGCTTGCATTTCTTTTAATTTTCTATCCATGATTATACTAGTTTTTTACTTAATGAATTTTTAATTCGGTTTATTCTGGCGCCTACATTGGTGGGGCTTAATCCGGTAATGCTGGCTATTTCCTGATAACTGCATTTTTCAAACAATAAGCTAATGATGATCCGGTCGATTTCTTTTAAAGTGGCAATGGCCTGATACAGCTTACTTATCTGTTCTTCCTTCTGCACTGCTGCTTCCGGTCCTGGTGCCACCGGTGTTTGCTGTACTGTGGTATCCAGGGTGGTTTGTCGGTCATACAGTTGGGTTCTCCTTTTCAGGAACAGCATGGCCGTGTTGGTGGCTACCCGGTAAGCCCAGGTTGATAACTTGCTTTCCTTACGAAAACTTTCCAGGTTTTGCCAAATTTTTATCAATACTTCCTGAAACAGATCATCGGCATCGGCCGTGTTGCCGGTAAATCCCAGGCATAGGCGGTAAAGCTTATCCTTAGACTCCCCATAGAACAGGTTAAACAGTTCCTTCTTACTGGCCATCGCGTATAAAAGTATCAACTTCGTTATAAAACCACTCAAAATCATCCCACATAATAAAGTGTTTAGCTGTAGCGGCAATTTTTATTTTACAGTTTTTTGTTTTGGTAAATTGATTAATGTAGCTGGTTGTTACCATTTCTTTGGTTATACCATAATCTTTGCCTCCGTACCAACTACCAAGCACCAATAATGGCACCCTGATGTTGCCAATATTGTTGCGCAGGTCAGTAGTCATCAGTTCAAACATTGCTTCGGCAATTGTTGGCCGGTCAGATGCCAGTGACCATTGGCTAGCCAAAGAAATTTTGTCTTTCGGGGTGATCATGGTTGGTAATGTGGCTGTTTGTTGGCTGGCAAAGGCACTGTCGGGCTCATTTAACAGCAATTCTTTCATCATTAGTGCTTGTGGCCTGACGGCCGCTACGGTGGCTGCCGGGTTGTAGGCTGCGGCCATAAAGGGGTAGGCATCCACTACCACTACTTTTACGGCCAGTTCAGGGGCGGTGGCCGCAATTTCCATGGCCAGGAAGCCACCAAGGCTATGCCCGATCAGGACAGGCCTGGCCGTTAGTTCGTTTTTGATATAGGTTTCGATTGCTGACTTCATTACCGGTAAGTACCCGTTAGTAAGATCTACTGGTGGCTGGCCGGCAAAGCCTGCCAGGGTGAGCACATGGCAGGCGAAGTTTTCTTGCAGTAAATCAACGGTTTGCTGCCATACATCGCCTGAACTGGATAGTCCGGGGATCAGGATAATGGGTTTTCCTGCTCCCTTTACCTCGGTTTTAAATGGGTACCCTTCTTCGGAATATTGTGCCCAGGCCGGGCTTTGTATGGCGAGTATGCTTAATACAATGGCTAATCTTTTCATAGTATTTTGGTTTAGGTTTACCCTTTAGATTAGCCACCTCCATATTTATTACACTATGGCGTAATATTTTTGATCGTAATATTATATCAGGCGTTCGGAACAAGGAGATTAACTCGGGTGCCCTGAATACCCGGAACTATCTGCAGAAGAATAGTTTCTTTGCCCCCAACAGGCTTAAGGCCTGAAATATTTCAAGACAAGGCAACGCCCTGGTTAGTCCGGTTTATTCACGAAAGTCGTGAATAATTACATTAGGTCCTTAGACTCCGATTCAGCGGAGGTTAACCCCTGATGCCCCGAGACCTCGGGGTCATCGGCCCTGTGGGCGAAAAACTTTTGTGAATTTTTCGGGTTAGAAGTCAACAGATAGGCAACGCCATTTTGTAATCGCTATAAACCGAGCTCAGGTAGATACTTCCTTCCGCAGATCGGGGTATTTGCTTTTGTTTGTTGCATCACCGGTTCGCCAGAATGGGCTTTGCCATCTTCAATGGATTTTACCTTTTATTGATAGCTGATTTTTTTGTGGTACGTGAAGAAACTGCCCGTTTCCGGATTCACGGTTTATCCGGCTATCCGGCAGGTCTAATTGATCACGGCAAACCGTTGTTCGAGTTCATGGCCCTGGTTATCTACCAGGGTAAGGGTATGTAGCCCTTTGGCGGCCTGGATGCCCATTTGATGCGTACCTTCGGTCATGCCCAGAAACTTGTCATCAAGGTGCCAGTAGAGGATGGCCTGTTTATTCTCATGCGCAGCCTCAAATACCACTTTTCCCCGCTGGCCATCCTGTTCTGCCGGTATGTAAACGCGGGTGAATTGGCGGGGGTAGATAAGCCCGAATAACCTGCCTTTGGCCATTGTATTGCAGCCGCTGGCAAAGGGGGGCAGCTTCCGGTAGCGGGGATGATACTTTTGGTAATACCACGACATCACCGGAGGCAGCACAAACCAGGCAACAGTTTGTATATCGTTAATTGCGTAGCAGTTGCTGTTCACCTGGCGGTTGCCGGCTTTGTTCAGGTGAATAAGCTGGTGATAGCTGCAGGAGCGGGTGCCGGCAAGGTATTCCGGTAAGGCAATGCTGGTGGTAGCGGGACAATTTTCCCCGGCCCGCATACCACTTTGCCTGCACACATCTGTCGGCTGGCCAAAAGGTTCAGCAAATTCGGCCTCACCCGGCAGCAGGTCAAATATTTTAAATAACAGGGGCGCTGCCGCCTGAAGGCCGGTAAGCCCGGGGCGGCCTTCGCCATCGGCATTGCCTACCCATACGCCTACCACATAGTTAGTGGTGATACCAATAGCCCAGCCATCGCGCAGGCCAAAGCTGGTCCCGGTTTTCCAGGCTATAGGCG
>JALSJF010000247.1 GCA_026989505.1 Cyclobacteriaceae bacterium | reverse complement strand
ACAAACCAAAAACCTGAACGAAAGGTTGGTAAGGCACAATCAAGGCCGTGAAAAATATACCAAAACAGGAACGCCCTGGACCTTGGTTCATAAAGTTGAATTAAGTAGCCGTAACCAAGCAGTAGCCCTTGAAAGGAAGGTCAAGAAAAGAGGTATCGCCAGGTTCTTGCAAGATCGTAACCTGGCCCTGATGTGGATAGGCAAGGGTGATTATCGCGTCACGCCCCGGGCGTGAAGGTCGCAGGTTCGAATCCTGCCACCCCGACAATAATATCTGCTCACCGTAGCTGTATTGATTGAATTGATTGATTAGTTTGAAATGGCGTCCGTTTACGTATATATTTTGCGTAGCAGCAAGACCGGAAAATACTATTGTGGACAAACCAAAAACCTGAACGAAAGGTTGGTAAGGCACAATCAAGGCCGTGAAAAATATACCAAAACAGGAACGCCCTGGACCTTGGTTCATAAAGTTGAATTAAGTAACCGTAACCAAGCAGTAGCCCTTGAAAGGAAGGTCAAGAAAAGAGGTATCGCCAGATTCTTGCAAGATCGTAACCTGGCCCCTGATGTGGATAGGCAAGGGTGATTATCGCGTCACGCCCCGGGCGTGAAGATCGCAGGTTCGAATCCTGCCACCCCGACCAAACTTAAACATACTTTTGCCGGGCAGCGTTTTTAGTTTCAATAAAAAATATAAAATCAGCAAAAAGTGTTGGTTTATTAAATGTGAAATTTGAAATTTGGAAGCATGTTAAGCAGGTTTCGGGTCTCAGGTTTCACATTTTTATTACCGGTCCATTAGCTCAACTGGATAGAGCAGCTGCCTTCTAAGCAGCAGGTTTCAGGTTCGAGTCCTGAATGGATCACCACAAAAAGCCCCGTGTTGTTACATGGGCTTTTTATTTATGCCCATATCCCTCACATTGCTTATCTTTGCCCCGTGAAAAAAGTGGCTTTTTATACCCTGGGCTGTAAGCTCAACTTTTCAGAAACCTCTACCATTGCCCGGTCGTTTACCGAACGCGGTTATGAAAAGGTAGATTTCACCGACCAGCCCGATGTGTTTATCATCAATACCTGCTCGGTAACCGAAAATGCTGATAAAAAATGCCGTAAGGTTGTTCGCGAAGCACGGCAAATATCCCCGGAAGCCTTTATTGCCATCGTGGGCTGCTATGCCCAACTAAAACCGCAGGAAATCATTGAAATTGAAGGGGTGGACGCTGTTCTTGGGGCCAATGAAAAATTTAAATTACATGAGTTGCTGGGCGATTTCAACCGTCAGCAGCCCCCGCGGGTGTTTGCTTGTGACATTGAAGAGGTGAAAGATTTTAAAGCTGCCTACAGTATCAACGACCGTACCCGTACGTTCCTGAAAATACAGGATGGATGTGACTACACCTGCACTTTTTGCACCATCCCCCTGGCACGGGGCCATAGCCGCAGCAACACCCTGGAGCATATTGTTCGGCAGGCCAAAGAACTTGGACGGCAGGGTATCAAAGAAATTGTCCTAACCGGCATCAATACCGGTGATGCCGGTATTATTAACGGCCAAAGACACTACCGGTTTCTGGACCTGCTCAAAGAACTCGACCGGGTGGCCGAAGTACCCCGCCTGCGTATTTCTTCCATCGAGCCTAACCTGCTCACCCCGGAGATTATCGACTTTGTAGCCGGCTCACAACGGTTTATGCCGCATTTTCATATCCCCTTGCAATCAGGTTCCGACACCGTACTCAAGGCCATGAAAAGGCGTTACCTGAGCGGCCTTTACCGTAACCGGGTAAACTATATCCGGGAGGTGCTTCCCCTGGCCAGCATAGGCGTGGATGTAATCGTAGGCTTCCCCGGTGAAACAGAAGCAGAGTTCCTGGAAACCTATCATTTTCTTAATGAACTGCCGGTTTCTTACCTGCACGTGTTCACTTATTCGGAACGGCCCAATACCCCGGCTGCCGCCATGCCCGGAACAGTAGCTATGCATGAACGCCACCAGCGCTCGAAAATGTTGCGCTCATTGTCAGCGAAGAAGAAAAGATACTTTTACAGGCAAAACCTCGGGCAGCAGGTGAACGTACTGTTTGAAAACGACCTGGATAACGGCTTTATGCACGGGTTCAGTGAAAACTACCTGCGCGTAAGGGCCCGGCACAACCCGGCCATGATCAATACCATTACCGGGTTGACCATTGCCGGCATCAACAGTGATGGCATTGCCGAAGCAAAGCCGCTGCCCGAACAGGTAGGCATTTAACCCGAAAAATTCATATGAATTTTTCGCCCACAGGGCTGATGTAATTAACTGACCAACAATCGTTTGGCGGTTAATTTACTTCATTATTCATGATTTTCATGATATTTCTCCCGAAAACTTTGTTTTTTCAGCAAAGATACTTTTTTTGTTTGCAGCTTTGCTGCGGCAGGAATAATCCGGGTTAAAGCCGGCAGTCTAATTTATCTTCTCAATATTGCCCCCGCTGCTGGTATTTACATAAACCTGCTCGGGGTTGCCCCGGTACTTTATAGTGCCCCCGCTATTGGCTTCGGCCTCCAGTTCTTTACGCGAACGTACCCTGGCCAGACCGGCTGATGACACTTTTACACTTACCTTTTCACAGGTTAATTCATCGCCATCATATTCCCCCGCACTGGCAACTGAAACCCTCTGCAACACCGCCTTGCCGTGCAGGGTAAGATCAGCAGCACTGCTTACCTCAACCTCAAGTTGCTTCACTTCCACCTCCAGCCGGGCATCGGCAGCGCTGGTTACTTCCACTTCCAGTTCATCGGCCTTAATTGCCCCCCTGGTGGTCACGCTGGCAGCCGAACTGATCGTCAGCCCGGACAACGACTTATAGGTCAGCGTAATAGTTACCCTGGTGCTACCCTGGTGTGAGCCGATGATTTTCATGCGCAGCCGGGAGCCACGTACTTCCGTTTCTACATCCTGCAAGGAAATATTTCCACCTACCTTAACCTCAGCCTCATTTTTGCTGCCTGGCACCAGGGTTAGGCGGATGGCCTGACCTACGTCAATTTTGGTAAAATCCGGTAACACCCGGATATCTTTATCCTGGGCCAGCAACGTTATCCCGGCCCCCAGGATAATGATAATAGTCAATAGTTTTTTCATGGTTTCCGTGTTCAGTTTAAGTTCTGGTTAATATGACCACCCGGCAAGTAAAAGGTTGCATAAGAATAGGCAAAATATGTGGTAAAACGTGAAGAATTATATGTATTTGAGCTGAATACTTAGTAAACTTGTGTTTATTATTGATGCAAAACAAATTAGGTCATGTTAAAACAACAGCTAAATACCATGGTACAGTTGGCTTCTGCCGATGGCATGTTATCGGAAAAAGAAGCCCGCTTTTTAAAACTCCTGGGCAAGGCAAACGGCATGAGCGATGAGGAAGTTGAGGAGATTATTAAAAACCCACAGCCGATAGAAGACCTTAACCTTTTGTCTGACGACCAGAAGTTTGAATACGTTTACAGCCTGGTGCAGATGATGAAAGCCGATGGCCAGGTTTTCAAAAGCGAAATAGCCTTTTGCGAGCGCATTGCCGAAGAGTTAGGGTATAAGAAAAAAGTAATTGCCGAGTTATCTTCCCGCATTTACAGTGACCCGGCCATAACTGCCGACCGTGAGAAGTTAAAAGCCAGGGCACAGAAGTACCTGACCTGACGGCAGTGCCTACATTAATTTAAAAGTAATGGGCAATACCATTTTTACCCGCACCGGACGGCCCCGTTGCTTACCGGGTTGCCAGCGTGGGGCATTTTCCAGCACCCGAACAGCCTCCTCGTCACAACCACCACCAATACCACGGATAACCTCAATATCGGTTAAGTTGCCGTCCTTATCCACCACAAACTGTACAAATACCCGGCCTTCTATGCGCATGGTCTGGGCCTGGCGCGGGTATTGAATATTATCGTTTACATATTGATAAAAAGCCGCCATGCCACCTATCGGCTGCGGGCTTTCCTCTACGATAATAAATATTTCATCGGTGTCCTCTTCTTCAACATCTTCTTCCACGGTTTGCACAACCTCTTCAATCACCATATCTTCCGTCATTTCAATATCAAGGTTAATATCAATTTCTTCCTCAATATCTTCCAGGTCTTCCACGGCAATAATCTGCACATTTTTCAGCGTTTTGGGTGGTGGTGGAGGCGGCTGTTGGGTAATAGGCACATCCAGGGCCTCAACAAACTCAATACTGGAGTTGCCGTTGTTCATCAACTCCTGATCATCGTAAAACCGCCACTCAAAAGCAGCGATTACCATCAGCATACTTATCACTAAGCCAATATTAAAGAATAGCCCTCTGTATTGTCTCAGGTCATATTTTGGGTTCTTTCGTGCTTCCATGATCTTCTTTTTTGATGATAGTAAGGTACGAATTATCCGAATCAAATAAAATGACGTAAATCACCTAAGCAGAATAAGTTTACCAGGCATAAACTTGGGGTACATGTAATATTTTTTTGCTTTCAAATGATAAATATCCTATGAATTTTAAGTTAAAACTTCGTATCTTGTTGGCCTGATAATTTATTCGTATTATGAGCAATTTTGATGATAAACACATAAAGAATGTAGCCTTTGTTGGCGCCCATAAAAGTGGCAAAACCACCCTGGTAGAAACCATGCTTTTTGAAGCCGGGCTGATCAACAGGCGCGGCACGATAGAGGGTAAAAATACCGTATCCGACTATCATGAAATTGAGAAAGAGCGTGAAATGACCGTATTTGCCACCCCGGTACATACCGAATGGCGCAATTACAAAATCAATATCATCGATACCCCCGGTCTCGATGATTTTATTGGCGAAATCGCCTCGGCCATGCGTGTAGCCGATTCGGTAGCCGTGGTTATCAACGCCCAGCACGGGGTGGAAGTAGGTACCGAGATCATCTGGAACTATACCGACAGGTTCCGTAAACCAACCCTGTTCGTTATCAACCAGATTGACCATCCAAAGGCTAATTTCGATGATGCCTACCAGTCTGTGGTAGCACAATACGGCAAAAATGCCACGCTTATCCAGTATCCGCTGATGGTGGATGGCAGCCAGTGCATCATTGATGTGCTGAAGATGAAGATGTATAAATTTGGCCCTGAAGGGGGCAAACCCGAAAAACTGGCGATACCCGCAGGGGAAAAAGATAAGGCCGATGCTTTGCATAACGAACTGGTGGAAAAAGCAGCGGAAAATGCCGAGGAACTGATGGAGTTATACTTTGATAAAGGCACCCTGAGCGAAGATGAAATGCGCCAGGGCATCCGGTTGGGCATGAAAAACCATGACCTCTTCCCCGTTTTCTGTACCTCGGCCATCAACGATATGGGTACCGGACGCCTCATGGGCTTTATCGACAACGTAGCCCCGGCCGCTGCCGATCTGGAAAACGAGCAAAGCGTAGAAGGCGGGCAAATCATCGCCAAGCCCGACCAGCCCACCGTGTTGTTTATGTTTAAAACCCTGCATGAGCCTAACCTGGGGCAAATCTCCTTCTTTAAAGTGAAGTCGGGCAAAATAAAAACCGGCACCAAACTGATTAACTCCCGCACCGGGGATGAAGAAATCATCAACCAGTTGTTCATCATGGATGGCAGCACCCGCACCCCTATTGATGAACTTACCAGTGGCGATATAGGTGCCACCCTCAAGCTGAAGCATACCGAAACCAACGATACCCTTTACCAGGCCGGCAAGCCCATTACGGTAAAACCCATCCTCTATCCCGAACCACGTATCAGGCGCTCGGTAAAGGCAGTTAATACCCGTGATGAAGAAAAACTGGTCGAAATCCTGAAGAAAATGAGCAGCCAGGACCCTACCATTAAAGTAGAGTTCTCCCATGAGCTTAAGCAGCTAATCCTGTATTGCCAGGGCGAGTTGCACCTGGCCACCATTACCTGGATACTAAAAACCCAGCACGGTATTGAAATAGAACTTGCCCAACCCAAAATCTCCTATCGCGAAACGATTACCCGGGCCGTATCGGCCAATTACCGTCACAAAAAACAATCAGGGGGTGCCGGCCAGTTTGGCGAGGTACACCTGAAGATTGAGCCGTGGTCGGAAGGCATGCCGGAGCCCGAAGGTTTTAATATCCGCAACAAAGATGAAATTGACCTGGAATGGGGCGGCAAGCTGGTATTTTACAACTGTATCGTAGGTGGGGTAATCGACACCCGCTATATGGCCGCCATCCTCAAAGGTATCATGGAAGTAATGGAAGAAGGCCCGCTTACCGGTTCCCGCTGCCGCGATGTGCGGGTAATGGTATATGATGGCAAAATGCATGCCGTTGACTCAAATGACATCTCCTTTAAAATAGCCGGGGCTACCGCCTTTAAAGAAGCCTTTGTAAATGCCAGCCCGCAGTTACTCGAGCCGATCCAGGACCTGGAAGTACAGGTGCCGGAGGCCCTTATGGGGGATGTGATGACGGATCTGCAATCACGCAGGGCGGTAATCCTCGGCATGGACAGTGTAGGCACCTACCAGCGTATTAAAGCTAAAGTACCACTGGCCGAACTTCATGGGTACAGCACGGCCCTGCGCTCGTTGACCCAGGGAAGGGCCAGCTTCTCAAGTAAATTTGCTGAATTTGCCCCCGTACCCCATAATGTGCAGGAGGAAATTATTGCCGCTAACAGGCAGGAGGTAGAAGCATAATAGCGGTATAAAAAAATGTACTACTTTTGAGCCAGTTTGGCTAAATGTAGTATGATTTTTAATTCTGGTTCGCTTAGGGCACCAAAGGTAATAGTATGTATTTTTGGTGCCCTCTTGTTATTCGTAAGCAACGCTTCTCTCCTGGCACAATGCCCGACTACGGCCCCTACCGGTATCCCCGAATGCCGGATAGGTACGGGTTCGTTAATTCTGGGCGCCAGTGGCGCTACCGGTTATTATAACTGGTATGATGCCGCCACCGGGGGCAATTATCTTGGTGCAGGTTCCACTTATCAAACCCCGGTTATCAGCAGTACCACAGACTATTATGTGGCCGCAGCCAATAGCAATAAATCGCTGGATTTTGACGGCCTGGATGACTATGTGGCCATTGGTAATCCGGCTGCTTTACAGATTACCGGTGACCTGACCCTCGAGATGTGGTTGAAACCTGCCAATTTCAGCGCCCGCAGGAACCCCTACGCCAAAGCCTACGGGGGTGAAGGTACCATCACCCAGGAAACGGACGGCAGCCTGAATTTCTACTACGGAACCAATGGCGGTAATGGCACCCCCTATCAGGCATTTAATTCAGTGGTTGCGCTGGAACTTAATAAATGGAACCATATCGCCCTGGTGCGTGATCTCACCAATGGCATACTGTATTGGTATATCAATGGTCAGTTAACCAATCAGGCCACAGCTACCTATGCCGCTGCTACGGCCGGCAGTAACAATGTTACCATTGCAGCCGGTTATGTAAGCACGTATGCCGGCAAAATTGATGAAGTGCGGGTCTGGAACATTGCCCGCTCCCAGGCACAAATCCAAAACAATATGAATTATTGCCTGCTCGGTACCGAAACCGGCCTGGCTGCTTATTGGGAATTTAATGATGGCTCCGGCACAACCCTAACCGACAAAAGCCCCAACGGCCTTAACGGCACACTTACCAACATGGACCCCGCCACCGATTGGCTGATAAATTCACCCGATATTTCTTGTGCCAGTTGTGAATCGGCCCGGACCACCGTAACTGCTACGATTACGACCGGCACGCCCATTGACCTGGGTACAGATCGGTGTTTCGATGTGACTGAAGTGCTCGATCCCGGGGCCGGTTTTTCTTCTTACCTCTGGCAGGATGGCTCAATCAACCAAACGTTCACCGCTACCACCACAGGCACCTATTATGTTGAAGTACAGGATGGCAGTGGATGCATTGACCGGGATACCGTGCGGCTACAAATAAACCCGGCATTACCCACCGGCACCGGCAGTTGCCGGATAGGTACCGGGTCAGTTACCCTGACAGCCAGCGGCTCTACCGGCAACTACAACTGGTATAATGCGGCTACCGGAGGTTCTTTATTAGGCAGTGGGGCCAGCTTTAACACCCCGGTTATCAGTGCAACTACCGATTTTTATGTAGCGGCTGCTAACCCGGACTACACCCTTGATTTTGACGGCACCAATGACTATGTGGACATTGGCAACCCAATAGAATTACAAATTACCGGGGACATGACCATTGAAATGTGGCTGAAGCCAACTGATTTCAGTGCCCGCAGAAACCCTTATGCCAAAGCCTATGGTGGCGAAGGCACCATCACCCAGGAAACAGACGGCACCCTCTCCTATTTTTACGGTACCTCCGGCAGCGATAGTAACCCTTATCAGGGTTTCGGGTCTGTTATACCGCTTACCCTGAATGAATGGAACCATGTAGCCATCGTCAGGGATTTGACTAATATGCAATTGTATTGGTATATCAATGGCACGCTTGTACGGCAAACGGCCGCCAGCTATGCCAGTGCCACAGCCGGGCCTAACCCGGTCCTTTTCGGGGCCGGCTATGTGAGTAATTATGCCGGGCAAATTGGCGAAGTACGTATCTGGAATACCGCCCGTACAGGCACCGAAATCCAAAACAATACAACTACCTGCTGCGATTGCCTGGCCAACACAGCCCTGGTGGGAATCTGGGACTTCAATGACGGCCCGGGAAGTACCGTTGTCTCCGACCTGACCGACAATGGCAACAACGGCACCTTAACCAATATGGACCCCGCCACCGACTGGCTGTCGGACGCCCCCGAACATAGTTGCGAAGCATGTGAAAGCCCCAGGGTAGCCGTTACCGCTACCGTAAGCAGCAGCACTCCGGTAAACCTCGGTGCCGATGCTACCTTATCCTGCTCAGGAGGACAAGTGCTGGATGCCGGGGCCGGCTATTCCGGTTACCTGTGGCAGGATGGCTCTACCGGCCAAACCTTCAGTGCTACCACCGGTGGCACCTATTGGGTAGAAGTGCAGGATGGCGGAGGTTGTATTGACCAGGACTCCGTGAAATTTATCAACCCGGCCAGCGCCCGTACCGCCCTTGATTTTGATGGTATAGATGACTATGTTACTGTTGGTAATCCGGCCGAATTGCAAATTACCGGTGACCAAACCATAGAAATGTGGCTAAAGCCTGCCAATTTTAGCACCCGCAGGAACCCCTACGCCAAAGCTTATGGTGGCGAAGGTACCATCACCCAGGAAACTGACGGCACTTTGAACTACTATTACGGTACGGCAGGCAGCGATGCCAACCCATACCAGGG
>JALSJF010000246.1 GCA_026989505.1 Cyclobacteriaceae bacterium | reverse complement strand
TAAAAAACCAAGGTACGGCTCTCCTCCCGGAGTGATTCGAGGCGTGTCTGGCGGCCTTTTTTATGGGGCAAGAAGCCTTCAAAGACAAACCTGTCGGTGGGGAACCCACTTTTCACCAGGGCGGGCACAAAAGCCGTAGCCCCGGGCAATACCTCAATTTTAATTCCGGCCGCCAGTGCTTCCCGCACCAGTAAATAGCCGGGGTCCGAAATTCCCGGGGTACCGGCATCACTTATTAAGGCCATGGTAACCCCGGCTTGCAATTGCTCAACGATAGTGCCTACGATCCGGTGTTCATTGTGGAGATGAAAACTTTTCAGCCGGGCTTTGATAGCATATTTACGCAGTAAAACACCGGAAGTACGGGTATCTTCGGCCAAAACTACTGCTACCGATTGCAGTATTTCGACTGCCCGGTAGGTAATATCGCCCAAATTTCCAATAGGCGTTGGCACCAGGTATAGTTTTGTGGCCGGCTTTTCCTGCATGCGTTTACGGTTTATGGGCTTTAATCAGGTATTGATACTGCAGGCTTTCATTGTCAACTTTATCTACTACAAAACCGGCATTTTCTAAGGCCGCTACAACCTCTGCAGCACCAACTTTAGCCTTCTCATCGGGCCCTACCGGCATTTTGCCGAGCTTATAGTCAACAATAACCAAACGGCCCTGGCCGGCTATACCTTGTTTCAGGGTAGCCAGGTACTGTTGACGGTCTTTTATATAGGTAATGGTATTCACCATCAGCACCACCTCCGCTTCCCCATCAGCCAGCGAGGGGTGCTGCGGGGTAGTCAACCGTGTTTCAATTTTACCGGCCAGGCTACGGTCATACATTTCACCCTTCCTGTCTTCGATATAATTAAGGAAACGTTGCTCAATGTCAATAGCGATTACTTTACGGGCCGGAGCAGCCAGTTGAAAGGTAAAATAACCGGTACCTGCCCCGATGTCGGCAATTACTTTGTCGTTGAGGTTTCCCAGGGCCTGGATAACAAACTTAGGGTCCTGCCAGGCCTGGCGTTTGGGGTCTTCATATTTTCTGACGCGTAAATCAAATGATTCCGGCTGCGCAGCCCGGGTGGTATCAGGGGCCAGCTCCGGGTGATTTCTTTTCCTTTCCGCCTGCCGGTTACAGGCAACAGACAAGAGTAGCAAAAGTATAATTGTGTGCCGGGCCATACCCAAAGTTATAACCTTTGCCGGGGTTTTTGCAATAATGGCTGCAGGTAATAAGGGCTATAAAGAAATAATACCTTTAATTTGTGCAGCGGCTGTATAAATAGCTATAATTTCCTCTGCATTACCCATGGTAACCTGAATGGACAAGCTGATATACTTACCGCCACTGGAGGGTTTGTGCACAATATCAACCCCTTCGGCAAAGAGGTCTTCCACTTCCTGCACCTGACTGGCCTTAACAATAAACTTAAAACGGTACCGGGCCGGCCAGGAGTATTCCTGGTTCAGCAAGTCTTTGAACTTCTGTTCGTCCTCTATGTAGGGCATCGCCAGCTATGGGTTAGCGCGTTATGAGGTTTTTAGTAAAATTTATACCGCATGTCCACAATATCGGCCCATTCTTTGATGGCCTCACTGGCATAATAGGCAGCGGTATTCTCCAGGCTTTGCTGGAGGGTATTTTTATAAATGGTATAGTCGCCTATATCGGGGGCTTCGGTAAGATTAAGCAAGTTGAGTACTACTACTCCGTTCTCGGTGTTAACAGGGGCCGATATATCTTCGCTGTTCATGGCAAACAGGGTGCCAATCGCCTCCGGGGCCGTACCTACCGAAGGCAGGGTATAAGCGCTTAGTTTAATATCGCTCGACTCGTAAACCGAGGCGTCCTCACCAAAAGCGGCCGCACGTTCATCAATTGTGCCCGACATGGCGGCCAGCTTGTCAGCAATAAGCTGTCCCTGCTTTTCATTTTTTACTTTTTTCTCCACTTCCAGGCGCACCGACTCAAGGTCGGCTGTTCCTTCCTCAACCTCCCCGGTCATGGTGGCCACCACATACTGGTCTTCCAGCTCATACACCGGTGAAACCGCTTCTTCTTCAGCGGTATTAAAGAGCCAGCTAACAATCTGGCGGGCATCACCCAGGCGGGTAATGGTGAAATCATTCTGGCCAATATTCTCCGCCTCCATTACGATCAGCGAGTCCTTTGCGGCATTACGCTCAAATTCACCCAAGTTGCCTGAGGTGCCGGCAAAATAATCGGCTTTTCTGAACGCCTTGTCACGGGTTTCATCGCTGGGCATAATCAGCCTGCGCACCATAGCAATTTTGTACTTGGTATAAGAAGGCAACTCCGTTACGTTGATAATATGATAACCAAACTGCGATTCAATTGGCCGGGCAATTAAACCGGTACGGGTGGCCTTAAATACGGCCTCACTGAAAGGCTTTACCATCGTATTGCTGTCGAACCAGTCCAGGTCCCCGCCACGGATGGCGCTACCGCCATCTTTACTTTTATCTTTGGCGGTTTCGGCAAAATCAGCCCCGGCCTGCAACGCCCTGATTATGGACCAGGCCTCGGCTCTGGCTTTGGCCTTAGCCGCATCGCTGTCGTCATCCCACTTAACCAAAATATGGCTGGCGCGGGCGAAACCGGTGGTGTCTTCAAAAACATCGGCTATTTTAAACAGTACATAGTCATTGCCGTCAATATAGGGGCCTATCACATCACCTTTTTTGAGAATATTGAGGTTATTGCGCAGCACAGGCGGCAGTTGGTTGATAGCATATTCTTCAAAAAACGGTGCCTCATCGGTGATAACGCTGGCATATACCGAGTCATTGTCAGCCGTGGCAAATTCTTCTTTAAGGTCGCGTAGTTCATCCCGCAGGGCCAGGGAATCCTCGCGGGAAGGGATAATCGGAAAAGAAACAAACTTTATCGACCTGCTCCACTCCACCTTATAATCATCGGCATGGTCTTCAAGGTAAGCCTCAAGCTCGGCATCGGTTACCGCTACGGTAGAATCGGGGATGGCATAAAATGGCACAAACAAATATTTGGCTTCAGCCACGGTATTTTGTTCCCGGTATTCCCTTTCGGCCTCCTGTTTGGTGGCAAAGCTGGTTTTTGTTAACAGGTTATCGTATTTTACCCTTAACCTGCCGGGGATTAAGCTACGCTCAAATTCGTACCACTGGGCCCGGCCCTGGGGGGTGGCATTCAGTTGGGCGATAGTTTGGATAAGCCGCTCCTTATCAAACTGGCCGGTAGCCGGGTTGATAAAAATCTGTTGGATCTCCGGGCTAACGTTTTTGCCCTGTACCATATCAAAAATCTCTTCGTTGCCTACTTCCACCCCGGCCTCTTCGTATATTTTGGTAAAAGCCTTCTCCACAATCATGTACTGCCAGGCCTGGTCGCGTAACGAGCGCATCTCCACCTCACCGGGCGCCCGGCCAAAGTTATTCCGGTAGTTGATTTTCATGGTCTCCAGCAAAGCCTGGTACTCATCAATATCAATCTCTTCCCCGGCAATTTCCCCGATGGTCTTATCATTGCCATTAAAGAGAATAGAGTTATTGCCTCCCAATAAATCCGTAAGAACAAAGGATAAAATGGCAATGGAGATCATACCGACCACAACCTTGCCCATTTTATTCCGCAGCGTATTCATTAATGCCATAGCAGCAAATTTTTATCTTTAAAAAACTAATCTTCAGCAGCATCCGGGCAACCAGTTTGTTCCCCTCTCAACCATTTCTTAAAACAGTATGCAACTTTTCAAGACCGCAAAAATAGCCACTTAACCCGAATTATTCACGATTTTCGTGAATAATGACGTAAAATTTTTTAGCCCAAATTCGGGTCATTATGAATTGTTGACTTACCGTATGTTTTGTATTTAACATGTTGTTTTACAGTATTTTACAGCTCATCGGCCTTGCGGGCGAAAAATTCCCATGAATTTTTCGGGTTAATACCAAATAAACCAAACTCTTTGACAGCCAGTTGGGTTAATTTTTCGGGGTTACGCCAAATGGCTGAGCTATTGCCCCGCGAGGGGCAAACCCGGTATTGTAAAGGCTATTCCCCGGCACACAACTCCACCGATTTTATCCGGTTGTTTTCAATGGCCAGGATTTTAGCCCGGTAATGAGAAAACGTTATTGTTTCGCCTTCCGCAGGTATATTTTCGGTGATGGACAAGATCAACCCACCCAGTGTTTCATATTCCCCGGCAGGAAGTTGCCAGTTATAGTGTTCGTTAAGGTAGTCGATCTCATGGCGGGCGCTCAGGTGGTAACAGTTTTCGCTTACTTGCTCTTCCAGCAGTACTTCCGTATCGTGCTCGTCTTCAATTTCACCAATTATTTCCTCAATGATATCTTCGATGCTCACCAGGCCGGAAGTACCCCCGTACTCATCCACTACCACCGCCAGGCTTTTGTGTTCATCAATAAATTTCATCATCAGGTCACGGGCGCTCATGGTTTCCGGCACCAGGCTGATTTCTTTAACAATACTTTTGATATTTCGGGGCTTTTTAAACAATTGCAGGGCATAACAATAGCCGATAACCTCATCAATCGTGTTGTTGTAAATTAACACTTTGGAGTGGCCGCTTTTTACAAAGGCGTTGCGCAGGTCTTCAATATTGTCTTCATTGATATCAATGGCCGTAATTTCCGTGCGGGGGATCATACAGTCCCGCACCCTGATGGACTTAAACTGCAGGGCATTGGAGAAGATCTGTTCGTCAATATCAAGGATGGCTTCCCCCAGCTTATCCTCTTCGCTATTGGTTTTGGCAATTCTTTTTATATAGTTGTTAAGGTCGGTAAGGCCATAAACAGGCTTTGAGTCATCGTAGGGCAACTTCAGCAATTTGGTGATAACAAAGCGTGAGAGGCCGGTAATTAACCAGGTCGCCAGAAATAAGAGGTAGTAAATAACCTGCATGGGAATGGCCAGCACCCGCAATACTTTATTGGGGTTGATGATAAACAGGCTTTTGGGCAGGAACTCGGCCGTAACCAGCACCAGCAAGGTGGCTATCAGGGTTTGCCCTACCAGCAAAACGATGGGGGTCCGAACGGCTTCCGGGGTAACTTCGGCCAGCACCGGCACCAGCAGGTTGGCCATAAAAATACCGTAGAGTACCAGGGCTATGTTATTGCCAATGAGGGTGGTGCTCAAAAACTTATCCTGGTTATGCACAAAGCCCGACAAAATGCGGCTGATGAAATTATTTTCTTTGGCCTGCACTTCAATCTGCAATTTATTGGCCGAGATAAAGGCAATCTCTATCCCCGAAAAAAAAGCGGAAAAAACCAGGGTAATCAGGATGATATAGATATCTGCACTTTCAGCCATTGCGGTCCATAAAGCGTTTGGCCCTGCGGTTAAGTTTGGGTTGGCTTTCTTCCTGTTTCTTTTTGGCCTTTCTTATTTGAAGATATAATAATAAGGCAATGGAGATCATGTAAATCCAATAAGCATAGCCAAAACCGTAGTAAATGGTTTGGTGGACAGCAATAATAAAAGCCACAATGCTTAAAGAAAACACGATAATATCGGTTAAATTTCGTTTAGGGTTCTTCTGCTCCATCTTCATCTTCAATTACAAATATACCTTCCGGGTGTTTGATAGACCAGGTGGAAAAATCTTGTCTGGCCGTTAACCCGGTGCCGGTAATTACCTCTTCCGGGGTTTCAATTTTAACAAATTTTTCGGTATTTACCTCCCCGGTTCGCGGGTTCCAGAACAACTCTTCGGTTTTCAGGGTTTCCTGGTTCTGCATATTATGGATGACCACATTGCCCCGGGCCTTCCATATTTTATCTTCGCTGGTATAATAAGCGTAGTCAGCCCGTAAGGTAGCCGATTTTGCCCCGTCTTTCTCATAAAAGGTGACAAACATGCCCTCGGGCACTTCCCGGTCTTCGTTCTGGTAATTAAGTATCTTTTTTGCCAGCACCCTGGCCTTGATGCGGCCGGAGTCGGAATGGATTATTTCAGTATTCTCCAGGGTTCTCATTGGCCCCTGGTAAATAGTTTGCTGGGCGGCATCACGCATAGCGCTATCGCAGGCAATCAGCAACATGCCGCTCAAAAAAAACAAAAGTGGCCAATGTGCATTTACACCGGCCACTTTTTCCCTATGGTTCATACGTTTAGTCTCTCGAGTCCAGCTTAACCATCTCGTTTATCCAGCAACCCACGGCCATCGACTGGCCTTTCTCATAGTTATTGGTAAATATTTCTTCTTTAGAAGGAAACTGGCTCTTGGCATTGTGCATTTTCTTGGCATCTCCGGCTTTTTTATACATTTCATACGCGGCAATAAAGATCAACCGGTCTTGCACCATGTCTTCCATTTTCTTGCACTCCTCAAAGCTATGGTAGTATAAGTCGCCAATCAGCACCCAGGGTTGCTTATTGGCCGGATCGGCCGCCAGCGCCTTGCGGTAGTATTGGCGGGCGCCCGGTTTGTTATGTTTCTTCTCCTCCATTTTACCCAGTTGAATGTACACTTCGGCTTTCTGTGTTCCGTCTTCGGTATATTCCAGCGCCTGCTTGTAATACTGGTCGGCACAGGCAAAATCCCCGCCCGCCAGGCATTTGGTACCGATTAGCTTGGCCAGGCCAAAGTCAGGTTCCAGCAATTGCAACTGTTTTGATACCTCGAGGAACAAGGGCGAATCGGTACACTTGCCGGTAAGCATAAAGCTGAACATACGCTTCACCAGCTTGATATCATTAGGGTTTTCCTTAAACTTAGGGCCCATATTATCGTGCACGAAACCACAATCAATGGTTACAATTTCGGTTAGTATTTTATCCACGTAGTCCTTCTGCTTAAGAATTTTGGCTGTGCTGGCCCCCTTTTGTTCCAGGGCTTTCACTTTGGCCTCTACCACCCCGGTGATATTATCGTAGCGCTCAAGGATCTGCTCATCGGTAAGGTTCTTTTTTGCCAGCTTATTTACCTTAATCACATTCATATAGGCCAACAGGTTCTGGTCCATCACGTTAGCCCCGGAGATCTGGTAGGTTTTATCAAACATACTCAGCAGCCACTCTGCCTTGGAGTAGTCCTTGATAAAGTATTTATAGGCCTTAAACACCTTGCGGTTCATTACTTTAACGCTGTCGTTAAAGTATTTCATGCGCATATCGTACATCCACATCAACGAATCCACATAAACCATCTTCTGGTCTTTATCCTGTTCAACTTTAGCCAGGTTATCGTATATCTTGGCGCCATTGATATAAATACTTTTATTCAAGTCGGGGGCTTGGGTTAACAACCATTGCAAAGGCGGGATGGCGCCTTTGTAGTCGCCCATTTTCAATGCATCGGTGTAGAGCACATTCTTTTCTTCGGCCGTTGCCCTGTCTTCGGGCCATTTCCACGTTTGTGCTACCACCACATAAGATAAAGTAACCAGTAATGACAATGTGGTTAATACCTTTTTCATTTTCTTTTTATATTTTAATTAAACTTAGGTCTAAGGAACCATCTATTATCGTTAAAAGTGGCGCCAAAATAAACCTTAAAAAAATTCTCCTGCACTAAATTGTTATCAGTGGTACCACGGGTGCCAACCATCATACCAAAATCAAGGCTGGAAAACCGTGCCACCGGTAATGTCCACCCAAAATTAATGCCAATTTCTTTAATTTGTATATCCGACAGCCAATAGGGCTTTTCTTCATAGGTAAAACCCAGCCGGTAGGTCACCCTTTTAAAGTAGTTTTTTACATCAAACACATCGGGGGTTACTTCTGTGCCTACAACATATTTTGCGCCCTGGGTAAACCTCTGTGGCCTGGCGCTGGGGTCAACTTCCAGCTTTGACCAATCCTGCACTTTATAATCAAACCCAACCAACCACTTTTGTGGCTTGCCAAAAGAAACGCCCAAGCCCAACGTAGAAGGCAAATTCAGGGGGTAGGGTGTATTGTCCAGCAAAGTATCGGAGAAAATCAAGGTGTTATTGAAAGTACGTTGCTCGACCCGCAAAAATTTTTCCCCTTTCACTCCAGCAGGCAGGTCATAAATAGCCCCGATTCCTAACTGATATTCACCTATTTTCTGTTTATAGGCAGCGCCAAAGCCAAAAACGAAGTCGTTTACCGACTGCCTTTCGAGGTAAACTGCCGAGTAAGCGGGCGGGGCGGCATTGGTGATTGAAGAATACGTTTTTTCATAGCCACTAAATAAATAAGAAGCTTTTACACCAACGGAAAGCCCCTTGAAAACCAGGCCGCCAACGGCAAAATTAAGCGCGGTGATACCTCCGGAGCCCGAATTAAGGATAGTTAGGTCATCCGGTGCATTAGCATCTGGTGGCAACCCTTCATAGGTAAAGGCATAATTTACCGAAGAATAGGGTTGCAGGCCTAACGAAAAAGACCATTTGTCTCTGCGCAGGGGGAAGGCCATGCCCATATAGGTTAAGTTACCGCTACCGGCCTGATAAGGCTCAAACCCATTCTGATTGATGGTCTTGGTTTCGGCCAGGATGGCTGCATTAAACAAGGCCATACGGTTATAATACAATAAAGCCGGGTTG
This sequence comes from Cyclobacteriaceae bacterium, assembly GCA_026989505.1. Taxonomy (GTDB): domain Bacteria; phylum Bacteroidota; class Bacteroidia; order Cytophagales; family Cyclobacteriaceae; genus S012-113. The sequence goes on along the minus strand of JALSJF010000246.1, from coordinate 853 downwards.
GTATTGTTCAAGTACCAGTAAGAGCCATTGCTGATGCCCAAGCCCCCCATGCCCATGGCAGCCGGTACGGCCGGGTCAACATAATCGCCAATACCGATAATAGAATAGGTGGAATAGGCTGACTGCGCTAAGAGTTGCCCCTGGCTAAGCAATGCAATAATTAACACCCTGAATACCAACCTCTTAAGTCTTGTCATTAAATTCTACTATCGCATTAAAGCCTGCCTAACACTAATTTTTGAAGTGCAAAAATGTTGAATTCCATGTTCTTATCAAAGGAAATAACCTTTACTCCGCAAAAAAACACCGGCAAACGGGAAACTTCCGTGTTACCCCCGATGTGATTATTCACGTAAACCATGAATAATCCACGTTAAGGTTAGCCCAATTGTTCTTTTTAGCCCGGCAAGCCCGAAAAGTATTGCCAAACCAACCCGGCCCGGTAACCCCCGGGCAATTTTCTTCCTTTTCAACGGCCCATCAACAGAAAAAGTATACTAAGATCAATTATCTGCCGTTAACCTGTTGTAGCAACACAACTGGTATTGCTTGCCTGCCATTGATAATTAACCGCCTGCGGGTTAATTTTACTAATTATTTTAAAGTATAGGGTTAATGCGTTAGCTTTGAAAACTTCAACCAATATTTTTATTCGGTGGATGATTTTTTCTTAGATTTAGTATATGATAACTAGTTGGTTACGTAGCATAATCACACGATGGTTGATTGTGGGCATATTCCTTGCCGGAGGGGTGGGCAGTGCCTGGGCAACAACATCCCCGGCAAGTCCGGCAACAACAGAAGCAGGGATAACCCTTGACACCCTGCAAAACCAGGGGCAAGCGGAAGCCAT
>JALSJF010000245.1 GCA_026989505.1 Cyclobacteriaceae bacterium | reverse complement strand
AGCGATCCAAACCATACCTTTCACATGAAGCCGGGGATAGTTGTTGTGGCGCCTGATAATGTATTGCGGGAAAGGTATGGTAAGCTTTCGGCCCACAGCCCTTCTTACCGGGTACTGCGGGCAAAGGAATTTTTCGGGTTAAGGGAAAAGCGTAGCCCGGGGAACAGAAATTTATAACTCACTTGCGATGAGAAAAACATATAGCCCCAATTACCTGTGCCGGCAAAAGCAGAAGCAGTTGATCTGGCCCGGAGCCGGAGTTTGCTATAATCCAGCGAAAAAGGTAATACAAGGTTAGCATAGAATGGGATTAAGTTAGCTATTTTCCTGATTGCATATAACTATTACATGAACGGTTTGCCGACTGAATATTATTGCAGGAAATTTATTTCAATTATGTTTCACTAAATCCACAAATTATGAGGAAAAACCTACTGTTAGTCCTTGTGCTTGTTGTTTCGGCCGGTATGGCCATAGCACAGGAACGCACTGTATCCGGGAAAGTAACCGCAGCCGATGACGGCTCAACCATACCCGGAGCGAACGTACTGGTCAAAGGCACCAGTATGGGTACCGTTACAGATATTGATGGCAATTACAAGCTAGCGGTTCCTGCAGAGGGAGGCACCTTGGTGTTTTCATTTGTAGGGTATGAAACATTGGAAGTTACCATTGGCAGCAGATCCGTAGTTGATGTTGCTTTAAAGGCCGATGTTGAGCAACTGGAAGAAGTGGTAGTGGTGGGCTACGGTACTACCATTAAGCAGGATTTACTGGGCAATATTGCCAGTGTTTCCGGAGAGGATATTGAGTTACAACCGATTACTACGGTTGAGCAGGCTATTCAGGGAAGAACGGCCGGGGTGCTGATCACTTCCCAGAATGGCAAGTTGGGCCAGGGTATGGATATCCGTATCCGTGGAGCCTCTTCTATTTCGGCTTCTAATCAACCCCTCTATGTGATTGACGGCATTCCTGTCACCTCAGAGAGCCAATCGCGCACGGCCGCAGCAACCAACCCAATGGCCGATATTAATTTTAATGACATCGAGTCTATCGAGGTGTTGAAAGATGCCTCGGCCGCGGCAATTTACGGCTCGCGTGGCGCCAACGGGGTGGTTTTAATTACCACCAAGAGAGGCAAGGCCGGCAAAACCCGCTTTGATGCCAACTTGCAATATGGTTTTAGTAAACCCACCCGCAACCGGGAATGGATAAACGCAGAGGAGTATATCCAGCTCTACAGTGAGGCCGCCTTTAACAACGACCAGCGCGAGTGGGGAGGGTTTGCCGACCTAACGGTTGATGATATTAACCCGGCCAACTATGCTAACCTGGAGGCCCACCCTGATTATCCCGGTTCCTGGCTTGAATTTATGGTTGATTTCATGGATGGTATGGATGGGGATTATGTTGGCGATGCCAGTTATGCTTCTATCAACCCGGCCAATACCGACTGGCAACAACAGGCCTATCAGCAGGCAAGTGCACTAACCTTTGATTTGAGCGCTTCAGGGGGTGATGAAAAAACCAGCTTCTTCATAAGCGGTTCTTATACAGGGCAGGATGGTATTTTGTTGGGCAATGCTTTCGAACGTCTTGCCGGCAGGATTAATTTAAATCATGAAATTAACAAGAGTGTTAACATTGGCTTTAATTATAATATTGCCAGAACTGAGAATGACCGTGTTTCTAACGACAACTTCTTTTCAACCCCATTACAGTTGGTGGCACAGTCTCCTATTACCCCGGTAACCAATGAAAATGGCTTTCTCGACAACGCCTTAAACCCGGGCGCTATCTATTATCCGGCTACGGTTGAAAACGCCAATGCAGACTTTATTACCACGGTTTACCGTAACCTGGTTAACACCTATCTTCAATGGGATATTGTAGATGATTTGTCTTTCAGGGCAGAATATGGATTTGATTTACTCACCCAGGATGAACAAACCTACCAGAACGCCAAAACCCTTACCGGCCGCAGCGTAGGGGGGTACGGTTCTTCGCGGTGGGTGCAGATTTTTAACTATACCACCAAAGGTTATTTTACCTGGAGCCCGACTTTTAGCGATATGCATGACCTTGACTTTGTTTTGGGGATGGAGTTTCAGGAATCAAACAGAAAGCAAACAAATGTTGAGGGCCAGGGGTACCCGGTAAATGAGTTGAAAACCGTTGCTTCGGCTGCCGAAATTGTGGCCGGAAACTCTACCTTAAATGAATTTGCCTTTGTGGGCTATTTTGGCCGGCTCAACTACAAGTTTAATAACAAGTACCTGGTTGGCGTCACCGCCCGCATAGATGGTTCCTCCCGCTTTGGCGAAAATAACCGTTATGGTGTCTTCCCCTCCGGTTCCGTGGGCTGGATTGTCTCAGAAGAAGGGTTCCTGACTAATTCGAGCCTGCTGAGCTTTTTGAAACTGCGGGCCAGTTACGGCTTAACAGGTAATGCAGCCATTCCTAATTATTCTACATTCGGCACCTTTACCTCGGCCAGCTATAACAATAATTCGGCCTTGGTCCCGGAGCAGATTGCCAACCCTGATTTAACCTGGGAGACTACTACCCAGTTAGATGTAGGCCTGGATTTTGGCTTCTTCGATGATAAGTTGTCGGGCGGTTTTGACTACTACCAAAAAAATACCAGCGACCTGTTGCTTAATGTGCCTATCCCCGGAACTACCGGTTTCCGCACCCAATTCCAGAATATTGGGGCCCTGCAAAATACCGGCTTCGAAGTGGTATTGAATTACCGGCTCAATGCTGGTGATTTTGAGTGGGTAACAAGCCTTAATGCGGCTAACAATAGAAATGAAGTTACCCAGCTAGTTACCGATGATCAAATAATTGACGGGCCGAACATCAATAAAGTAGTGGTTGGCCAACCCATTGGTGTATTCTGGGGGATAGAATATGCCGGGGTTGACCCGGATAATGGCGATGCCTTGTGGTACCTGCCTTCCGGGGAAACAACCAACGACTACAACGTGGCCAATGCTCCCGAAAACAGAAAGGCCCTGGGAGACCCTAACCCGGCCTGGATTTATGGCTGGAATAACTCTTTTACCTTCAAAGGGTTCGACCTGTCCTTTATGTTCCAGGGCGTAAACGGCAATATGATTTACCTTGCTGGCGACCGGTTTATGGCGGCTAATGCAAGGTTCGAGGACAACCAAACCCGAGACCAACTCGCCCGCTGGAGGAAGCCCGGGGATATTACCGATGTTCCCCAGGCAAGGCTGTACAGGACGAATGGGGCCCAGCGATCAAGCAGATATCTGTCTGACGGCTCTTATCTCCGCTTGAAAACATTATCCTTTGGGTATAGCTTTCCTAAAAAGATGATTGAGAATACGGGTTTTACCAATTTACGTGTTTATGTGAATGGTTACAACCTGTTAACCTTTACCAACTACAAAGGTTGGGACCCGGAAGTGAATACCGATTTCCTGGCAGGAAATATTGGCCTTGGAAATGACTTCTATTCAGCCCCACAACCAAAAACAATTACGTTTGGTATTCGGGCAGGATTTTAGGACTTACGCATAGATAAAGATGAAAATTATGAAAAATCTTAATATAAACTATATCCTATCCATGGTGATCGTCACCATGATAGTGTCGGCTTGTTCCAATGAACTGGATAAGTTGCCGCCTCAATCGATATCTACGGATATTGCTTTGAATAGCGATGAAAACGTAAAGAAAGTGTTGATTGGCGCCTACGATGCCTTGAGCAACGCTGACTTGTTTGGCGGGGAAATCCTGCGCAACAGTGAATTACTGGCCGCTGATGGCGAAATCAGGTTTACCGGTACATTTAATGCCCCGGCAGAAATATGGACCAAGCAAATGACCACCTCGAATGGCGATGTTTCGGAAGCCTGGTTAGATGGCTACAATACAATTAATATTGTTAATAATGTGCTCTCTGCCCTGGACGTTGTAGAAGCTGCAGACCGTGACCGCATCGAAGGCGAAGCTATTTTTATCAGGGCTTTGATTTACTTTGAACTGGTAAAATACTTTGCCAAGCCTTATAGCGATGGGAATGCCGCTACCAACCCGGGGGTCCCCTTAATCCTATCGCCAACTACGGCCGTTAATGAATCGAGCCAGGTAGCCCGTAGTACGGTGCAGGAAGTGTATGACCAGATCCTTGCCGATTTAACCATAGCTGTTGCCAAGCTCCCGGCAGTAAACGGTGAGTACGCCAATAGCGTGGCCGCAAATGCCATATTGTCCCGGGTTTATCTGCAAATGGAAAATTATGCTGCGGCCAGGGATGCTGCCAATGCTGCTTTAAACGATGCCGCTGGCAACTATTTTCTGGCAGCTACCTATGACGCAGCCTTTAACCGTGAGGCAAATGGTATAGAGGATATCTTCGCCATTCAGGTTACCACCCAGGATGGGGTTAACGCCATGCAGTTGTACTACGGTACTACCGTTGATGGCGGCCGTGGAGATATCGGCATCCTGCAGGCCCACCTGGATTTTTATGAAGCCGGGGATGCCCGCCTGGCGCTGCATTATATCGATCCTACTAACGGTGAAGGAAGGACCGGTAAATGGGTCAATCAGTTTGCTAATGTTGGGGCCATCCGGCTGGCAGAGCTTTACCTTACCCGGGCCGAATGTAACCTTAGGGAAGGCACCTCAGTAGGGGCTACCCCTGCCGTTGATGTTAACCTTATTCGTAACCGGGCCGGGCTGGCCGACATTGCCGCCCCCACGCTGAATGATATCCTGCTTGAGAGGAAGTTAGAACTTGCCCATGAAGGACAGGCTATTCATGATTTTAAGCGTACCAGAGGCGATAGCTACCGGTTAGCAGACCAAAATGGCGTAATTGGCGATGGCCTGGTTGATGGCTTTGCCTATGATGCCAATGAGTTGGTATATCCCATCCCCGACCGGGAAATTAATGTAAACAAAAAGCTTGTGCAGAATGACGGTTACTAGCCATTTCTGCCCAAGATAAGCGCAAAGCCACCTCTGCCAAGGGGTGGCTTTGATTTTACCACCAGACGGGTTGCCGTCCCGTATTTCAATTGTATTTTTGATTTTTATGCATAACCTGCCCATTCCTACCGAACCTGAGTTGCGGGCCACCCTGCAACGTATCAAGCCTTACGTGCACCACACCCCGGTCTTAACCTCCCGCCTGGTTAATGCTGCTGCCGGGGCCGAGTTGTATTTTAAATGTGAAAATTTGCAAAAGGTTGGTGCTTTTAAATTTCGCGGGGCTATCAATGCGGTTTTACAGCTTACCGAAGAAGAGCGGGCCAGGGGCGTAGCCACCCACTCTTCGGGCAACCACGCCCAGGCGCTGGCGCTGGCTGCCCGCATGCATGCCGTTAACGCGCACATAGTGATGCCCACCAGCGCCCCGGAGGTAAAATCGGCTGCCGTGGCCGGTTACGGGGCCGAAATCATCTGGTGTGCACCAACCCTGCAGGCCCGGGAAGCCACCCTGCAAGAGGTGGTAGAACGTACCGGGGCAACGGTAATCCACCCGTACGATAACCACCAGGTGATTTGCGGCCAGTCAACAGTTGCCCAGGAGTTGCTCAGGAAAAATAACGCTTTAGATATTGTCATAGCCCCGGTAGGCGGAGGTGGGCTGATTAGCGGTACTGCCCTGGCCGTTAAGTATTATAACCCGGCCATACAGGTAATAGCAGCCGAGCCGGCCGGGGCGGCCGATGCTTATGCGTCATTCAAAACCGGCCAACTGGTGCCCTCGGTAAACCCCAATACCTTTGCCGATGGGCTGCTGACCTCATTAAGCCCCCGTACCTTCACTATCATCCGCCAGTACGTTGATGCTATTTTAACTGCCAGCGATGACGAAATCCGCCAGGCCATGCTGTTGGTTTGGGAACGGCTGAAAATTATAATTGAACCTTCCGGTGCCGTACCCCTGGCAGTTATCCTGAAAAACAAAGACCTGTTTGCCGGCAAAAAAGTGGGGGTAATAATTTCCGGGGGCAATGTGGACGTAAGAAAGTTCAGGTTTTAGCCGGGTAATAGTGCATCTTTCTGCCAACAAGGCCAGCCATGGAAGCACAGCAGTTTTTTACCGGACAACAAGAAAAATACCGCCTTTTGCACCCGCAGTTTAGCCCGAAAAATTCTGATGAATTTTTCGGGCTAATATTCGGCTGACAGGTTATTTTGTTTGCCCGTTACCGGGTTTTTCAGTTGCCGTTGCAAAACCAGGTAGCCAAGTATGCCGGCAATAATATTGGCCGCTACCAACCCCCGGAAAATCCCTTTTATGCCACACAGGTTTGCCCCAAGGTAGGTTAAGGGAACAATCAGCACCATCATTTGTATAAAAATCAAGCCGCCCGAAATCAGGGGTTTGCGCAATACATTAAGCACATTGGCGGTAATATCAAATACCCCGCGCAAGGCATAACCGAGGGGGACGATTTGCAAATAGAGAACAATATTTTCAACAACTACCGCTTCGGTACTAAACAGCCAGGCAATGGGCCGGGCCAGCAAAAACAATAAGACAAAACTCCCCGCCCCCCATAAAATAGCAAAGAGCATGGCCTGCCGCAGGGCTGCCCGCGCCCGGTCAGCCTGGTTGGCGCCAATATTTTGCCCCACAAACGGGTTTATCACCGAACTCAGGGCCATGATTATGGCCATCATGAAAAACTCTGCCCGTGAAGCCGCCCCGTAGGCCGCTACCGGTGCGGGGCCGTAGCGGGCAATCAGGTGGGTGACAATGCCGATGGCAATGGGCACGATAATTTTGGCCCCCGCTGCCGGCAGGGCAATAGCCAGCAGGTTTTTCCAGGAGGTTATTACTTCGGTTAGCCCGGGGTGCTTAAAGGTGAGCATATGATCCCGGAAATGCAGGAAGTACAACCCCATAACCAGGCTTAACGCGCGGGCAAAAACAGTGGCAATGGCCGCACCCCGCAGGCCCATTTCCGGGAAAGGGCCCAGTCCGAAAATCAGTAAAGGATCAAGAATGATATTGACCACAACAATGGCCAGCATAATGGCGGCCGGGGTTTTCATATCGCCCTTGGCCCGCAGGGCATTGCTGCCAACCATCGGCACAATTACAAACGGCACGCCCAGGTACCATATTTCCATGTAATCATGCACCAGGGGCAGCACTTCGGGAGTAGCCCCCAGGGCGGTAAAAAGAGGGTCGATGGTGAGATAGCCAACGGTGATAAAGGCAAAGACCACCAACAACGACAGCACCAGGCTGTCGGAAGTGATGCGCTGTACCTTGCTTTGGTTGCCTTCGCCAATGGCAAAGGAGATTAGAGACGAGGCCCCCACACCAATGCCCAGGCCGATGCTGGTCACCACCATAACCACCGGAAAGGTAAAACTCAGGGCGGCCAGCTCGGCAACGCCCAAACGGCCAACGTATATGGTATCAATCAGGTTAAACGCCACCATACCCATAATACCAAACAGCATGGGGATAGTTAGTTTAATCAGGATTGGCCTGATTGGCCCGGTGGTTAAAGCTCCGTTGGCGGTACGGCCCATAGCGCTAAGGCTATTTGATCCCCATCATGGCCTTCATTTGCGCAGGCATAGCGGTGTACCCCCCCGGGATGGCAAACAGGTTGTCATCAACCGGGTTTTTGTCAATTGAGCTGGCTTCGATATTGATGGTAATACCCTTGGTTGACACTTCGTAGGCCATAAACATACCTTTAAGTTGCAGGGCTTCCATCCCTTTTACCTGTACGGGAGGGATTTCCTCCGTATAGTAAAATAGGGCCGGGCCGTCCATGCCTTCCATTACCACTTCGGCTTTTTTGCAGGTATAGCCGGCAATTTCTTTGGTGCCGTCAATGTACTTTATTTCCGGCATTTTCTGGGCGCTGATCATTTGCTCCATTTCCTCCTTGCTTATCTCCAGCTTGTATTTTTGCCCCATGGCTTCCATCAGTAGGGTAGAACTACCGGAATCAGCATCGGAAATTACAATGGTGTTGGCTTGCTGGGTATTTTGTTCATAGCGGCTTTTGGGGCCTTTAATCCATAGCGTTTGACTACCCGGCATCATGGCGGCCATTTGCTGCATTTCGGGCGGCAGGTTTTTATACGTGATTTTGTAAACGATTTTGCCTTCAAAAGACTGGGCCATCAGGCCGGCCGGTACCAGCAAGGCCGTGAGGATAAACAAACGGAGTGATTTCATGCTTAATAAACGTTATGAGGTTTTCGATAAGTTAAACTATAAAGGTAGCCAATAAAGTCAGAAATCTTCGTTGCCGGGAATCATTCATTCACTTTCAGCGTAAAATCATCCCAGTAAACCTGCAGGGTTTTACCATTGGCGCGCATAGAATCGATAAGTGATGCCGAAGTATAAAGTTTTAACGGGTTGAAATGACTTAAGCCATCGGGGGCAGGATCATTGGGGTGGTGGGTGTAGTTGGTGATAGCAAAAACGGTGGTGGCCGTACCGTTGGCCGGCCTAATGCTCATGGTAAAACGGCCGTTATCGGCATCGCCTTCCAAAAAATAAATTTCCATAATGTACCACTCGCCAATAGGTACCGGCACCGCGGTATTTACTTCTTCCCAGATATTCTGCCACCGGTTGTTGGCATATTGCTGCCCATGTACCTGAAAATAGAGCGCATCTACCGGCCCTTCGGCCGTCTTGTTCAGGTTAACCGTTATCCGGAAAGGGTACGGGTCGCCCAGCCAGTTGGGGTTGTTCCAGTATTCATAAAGCGTTAGCCATCCAATGGTTGGGCCAACGGTTTTCAGGTAGTTGAAATCGGGGTGCAGGTAAACCCGCGATGAATGGGCCATGGCAGTAATGCCGGTATTGCCGTAAATATTGGCCTGGATACGGCCCTTTTTGGCAACATTATTTTCAAAGACATTGGCTTCATTTAACCAATACCAAAGCACCTTATTACCGGGATTGGTGGGATCGTCAATTATCCGGGCATAGCGCATAGTAGCATCCCCGCCCTGATATTGAATGTTGAAATCCCCGATTTTTGCCTGCTCATTCAAGTCTGCCTGCCAGTCACTCAGGGTTTCTAATGAGTTGTCCTTCCCCTGAAGTAGCTCATGGGCATCGGCCGGGGTTCCCTCGGTGTCAGGCTCAAAGCCGGAGTTAAAAATTAAGCGTGGCACCGGTGGCCCGGGGTTTCCGGGGGTAATGCCCTTTTGCTGGCAGCCGGTAAACAAAACCAATAGCCAAAAAGCTATCCAATAATTGTTACATCGTAACCTGTGCATGATTTCCCCTGTGCTGATGTTTATCTATATAACACTTCTTTGGCATAAAACGGTTTGGCTAAATAGCGTTGCCATCCCATAGGGTGGCTATGATTTTTTAGCTGATGTTGTGGGTAGTATATTTTCAGGCTTAATCTTAATAATTTCCCCATTACGAGAAACAATCAATGGACTATTTTTCTGTTTCTTAAATACTACCATCTTGCGATATGCTTCTTGCAGCCCTAATGCTACATTTTGCTCTAATTCTTCGAGTTTGTCAATAGCTTCCATTATATTTTTCCTAA
>JALSJF010000244.1 GCA_026989505.1 Cyclobacteriaceae bacterium | reverse complement strand
GGACTAAGGCCACCAGGTTCCCGGTAGCTGATTTTTTTTCAAACCGGGCAAATTGCATGGTTTTATAATTATTGGTAACCGAGTGGTCATAGAAATTCTGGCTTAGCCATGAGGGTTCAGGACGCCAGTTTTGGTTATAGGCCAGCCCCACATCGAGCTTCAGCCCGTTGTTGTTGCGCCACAGGAACAGGAGGGCGTCATGGCTTCTTGCCTGGGCGGCCCAATCCAGGTTTCCTAAAAACCGGGCCCCATCATAGTCGAGCTCCATCCTGCCGGCCCGGACCCCAAAATTGGCATTAAAATTAAATTGTCCCCAGGCTTCATAAACATTCTGCATGTTAGGGTCAGCTTTATATATTTGATCAACACTGCCCCAAATCCTTACATCCTGAAAAGTTATTTTCAGAATCAGCTTTTCTGTGGCATAATTAAAATATAAACGGGAACGCTGCTCGATAAAAAATGCCGGGGGGACATTTTTTTCAGAAGGAGATTTAAAACCATTGCGAAATTCAGCACGGGGGCGTATTTCTGCCCCTAAGTTGAATTGCGCTGTTGCATTTAGTACACTTGCCAGTAAAATAATTGTCAGGAGTAGGTTCTTCATAGCTGCTTAAAGAGATACTGTTATGTGATTAAGATTACAGAAGCAAAAAAAGGATATGCATGTCCGATAAAAAATGATATCCGTCATTTAAATTCTTAAATTTTATTGGTAATGAAGAAAGCGGCAACCTTTGCCGGCAGGAAACAAATATACTACCCGTTTTGTGACAACACCAAGCCCGGTTACCGGCCGCGGCAAGAAGGGCGTTACCGATGGCTTTGATAGCGTAATTTTCCCAACGCTATGGGCACGGCAATTTTAACCAGGATGGAAAAAACAAATGCCCCTAAGGCCCATATACCCAGGGTAACCCCTATCTCAACCCAGGTAGGAAAATACTCTACAATATTGCCCCAGGGGCCCGGAATAAAACCCGGGATAATCAACCCCATCCCTTTGTCAATCCAAATAGCAATAAATAAGATTACACATGCCCCATATAAAATAGTGTGGTTTCTTCTAAACCGGTTAAAGGTCAGGGTAACGGTAGCCAGAAAGTTTAAGCTAATGGAGGTCCAAATCCAGGGCACAAGGGCATTTTTCCCGTTAATCCCGAAGAACATATAAAGCGCGCTATTACTATGGTGGGTGAGGCTATAAAACTCTTTAAAAAGTTCTGAGCCTAACATAATCAGGTTTATCTGGGCTGCCACTGTTACTACCATGGCTATTTTATCAATCGTTTTATTGGCAATGTTATACCCCATAAACCTGCGGATAACAGCCAGCACCAGAATGATTAGTGCCGGCCCGGCAGCAAAGGCTGAGGCAAGAAACCTGGGCCCCAGCAAAGCGCTATTCCAGAAAGGGCGTGCCGGCAAGCCGGCATATAAAAAGGCGGTTACCAGATGAATGCCAACAGCCCAAAACACCGAAATTAGTACCCCCGGCAAGTAAACAGACTTATTTGGCTTTTTGCCCTGGTAATGATGGTATAAGAGGTAAAAAGGAATCGTCAGGTTTATAAACAAATAGCCATTAAGAACAATAACATCCCAGGCGAGCATTGAGTTTGGCCAGTTTAAACTGCCAATTCCGGGAATAATATGCCACAGGCGGGCAGGCCCGCCCATGTCAACGGTTACAAAAGCCAGGCACATAACCAGGGCTGATACGGCCAGGCCTTCGCCAATGAGTACCGCCTGGGAGAAGTCAATATCCTTTAATATATAGGTAGGCAAGACCAGCATCACGGCTGCTGCCGCTACGCCTACCAAAAAAGTGAAATTAGAAATATACAGCCCCCAGCTTACCCGGTCGGTCATGCCGGTTACCACCAGGCCATGGGTGATTTGCTGGTAGTAGGCATACGCGCCAAGCAACATTAACAGGGTCAGGACAGCCATCCATACATGGTAAGCGATGGTGCCTTTGGTGGCTTCTTTAAAACCATCGGCAATCATACTAAATACTACCTTCATTTTTTTCTGTGTTTCATTATGGCTAATCCATGAAATACCAAAATTTAGGCTCTGTGCCTAAGTCTTCTTTTAACCTGAAAACTTTCTTGTTCTCCAGCACCCAGCGTATGGTGCTGTTAGGGTCGAGCAGGTTGCCAAATATTCTGGCCCCTGTAGGGCAGGCCTCTACACAGGCTGGGTTTGCCCCGTTTCTTGACCGCTGTATGCAAAATGTGCACTTTTCCATCACCCCCTTTTTCCGCAACCTGTTGCCTAAATAATGCTGGTCTTTAGTAAGTTCATTTTCCGGCACATGCGGGGCCGACCAATTAAAGCGCCTGCCATCATAAGGGCAGGCTGCCTGGCAATATCTGCAACCGATGCACCAGTCATAGTCTATAACCACTATGCCATCTTTCTCTTTCCAGGTGGCCTTCACCGGGCACACATTAACACAAGGAGGGTTCTCACAATGAAAGCACTGCGTACCGAGATAAAAATGTCCGGCTGCCGGCACCTGGTGATAAAAATTATCATCGGCCAGCTCAAAATTCATTTGCCCTTTCTTAAACTCATGGATACGTATGTATTGCATTTGTGAGTTACGGTCCTGGTTGTTTTCTTCAATGCAAGCATTTATGCAGTCCATATACCCCCTGCATTTTGAAATATTGAAAGCATAGCCGTAAAGTACATCTTTAACAGCCCCTTTGGCCGATATTTTTATTTTTCCACCATTTGCCAGCTCGTACATCTTCTCCAGGCGCTTTACCGTAGCCTCTTTTTCTTCAGGGGTCATCAATTGGTAGTTTCCTTTAAAGTACTCTTCCCATTTCAGGGAGGCTAACCCTTTGCCGGCTTCACCGGAGGTTAAGCTGCAGGCTGAGTTTAGCAGCCCCGCCCCTGTTAATAGCCCGGCTGTTAACCCCTTTACTGCAGACCTTCTGTTCAAAGGCTTATTAATTACCTGATCAAAACCGTCACCCGGCTGCTGGCAACTATTGCTTTTAGCGCTGCCGGCAAGCGGGGCAGGCGATATTTTTTTCTTGTTTTGTTTCTTTTTTCTGTTAAAAAACATAGCGGCTACTTAGGGTCAAGTTCTTGGATTTTTACAGTGTTTAACCGTGCTGGCCAGCGTGCTTCAAGTGCCGGGGTGTGTGGGTTATGGCAATTAACACAAGTAGCGGATACCCGGGGCGGGGCCCACCCACCAAGGGTTTTCCCGTGGGCACCTCCCAGCCAATCTTTGTTTTGTGTAGCGTGGCATTGGGCGCAAACTTGTTGGCTTTTATTATAATCTATCTGTTTATTATTAATTAACGTCAGGTACTCAACATTATCCCGGCTATGACAGGTTGTACATGCCAGTTCCTCTCCGGTAACATGGTTCAGGCGGATATCCCAATGGGCCTTTTTGGCCAGGGGATCACGTGTAACCATACGGCTTAGCGCTTTCGTATGGCACTTGTTACAGGGGAAGGCAACTAATTGGCCGGTTCTGTCCGGAATAAAAAAGAGCGTATCGTTTTCTGCATTGGTTACCGCTACCTTTTCAAGGGTAAGGGTGAATGGGTCTGAGCTAATCCTTTCGTATTCAACGGTATTGGCACCCTGTTGCCTTATTTTTGCCATCGGGCCGTCATCCTTATGCAGGGGTGTGGAACAGGAAGCCAGGAACAATAAAAAAAACCACCCACAAAAATGGTTAGGCCCCCTGGCAATACGTATTGGTAGTGCCGGGTAGCCCCTTTTCCTGCTACCTGAGAAGGTGAAGGCGCGGTGGTGTAAACTGTTTTTTATCTTGTCCATATTTCAGGGGCGTTCATTGTATTATCATTTAGGGCATGGCATTGGCGACAGTTAACACGGTCTGGGTGCGACACCCTGATTTCCCGCGGGGCTGCCGGGGTGCCATGGCAGGAAAGGCAGTTGTTACGCATTTCCAGGGCATGGGGTATAACCGGGGGGCTGCCCGGTAGTTCTTGCTGCCCGGTTTCCGGGGGCGCTGGCTTGCGCCAGCTACTGGCGATAAAACTGCCTGTTGTTACAACAGGCACATGGCACTGCTTGCAATTCAGTAACTCCGGATGAGGGGAAACAGGGGCAAAAGCCTGATACTGATCAACATAGCCCCCATTCTGGTGACATTGTAAGCAAGCCTTACCGCCAATATCCTGATGTTCGTCTGCAGGGTGGGGAATAACAGGGGGGGCGCCAGGGAAAGCCCTTCTGCTGTAATACGGGCCAAGGCCCTTTTTTGAGCCAACCCCACGGTAAAACAAGGCCCTTAATTCATCAGCCCGGCCGGCAAGTTTAAAAACCCCTTCTTCAACCGGCAAGGTGTTGGCCCCCGGTGAGGCCAGGGTTTCAGCCCGGGCCACAAGCTGCTCCTCAAACAAGCTGGTACTTACAATTATGCTGGCCGCAATAAAAAGTACCAGCCAAAAACCGATGATGACATAACTCGTTTTCATCATTATACCCGTTCAATTCTAACGGCACATTTTTTGTAATCAGGCTCTTTTGATATCGGGCAGAAAGCATCCAGGGTAACATCATTAATCAGCATGCTTTCATCGAAAAACGGCACAAAAACCTGGCCTTTGGCAGGCAGGCCCCGTTCGTTTATTGATGCCGGCAAAACGGTAGAGCCCCTTCGTGATACTACTTTGACAAGTTGTTTGTTTTGAATACCCAGCCGTTTGGCATCGTCAGGGTGAAGCTCTACATAGGCATTAGGTACGGCCCGGTGCAGTACCGGAATCCTGCGGGTCATTGAACCCGTATGCCAGTGTTCGATAACCCGGCCGGTATTTAACCAAAAAGGGTATTCGTTATCCGGCACCTCCGGAGCAGGTTCATAAGGGCGCTGCCATATTACAGCTTTGCCGTCAGGCCGGCCATAAAAGTCAAAGTCTTTTTCCTGGTCGCAGGCCGGATCATATTTTGCGTTAAAACGCCATTGGGTAGATTTCCCTGTTTCCTCAATGTAAGGCCAGATAGCCCCGCTCTGCTTCTTAAGTACCTCAACCGGGGCCATATTGTGTTTTTTGCCAACATGAAACTGGCGGTACTCATTATATATTTCTTCATGGTGGTTTTCCTTACTGTACGGAAACAAATCGCCAAAGCCCATTCGCCTGGCTACTTCAATCGTCATCCAGGCATCGGGGGTTGCTTCTCCTGGCGGCTCCACCATTTTATCCCAGTATTGGGTCCTGCGTTCAGAGTTTCCGTACATGCCGCTTTTTTCCACATGCCAGGCAGCCGGCAGAATTACATCGGCAACATCACTGGTAGGCGTTGGGAACACATCAGAGACCACAACAAAGCAGTCGTTTTTTTTCATCCCGGGGCGGTAGCGGCTGGTTTTGGGTAACGATACCAACGGGTTGGTTACCTGGGTCCAAAGAAATTTAATGTCGCCCCTGTCAATTGCCCTAAACATTTCCGTAGCATGATAGGTTGGTTTTGCCGGGATCCGTTCATACGGTACTTGCCAGATTTTGGCGGCCAACCTGCGGTGTTTTTCGTTGGTAACCACCCCCTTGGGCAGCTTATGGGTAAACGTGCCTACCTCCCGGGCTGTGCCACAGGCACTGGGCTGACCGGTCAGTGAAAACGGGCCATTGCCCGGCTGGGAAATCTTGCCTGTCAATAAGTGTATATTATACACCAGGTTGTTCATCCAGGTGCCACGCGTGTGTTGGTTCATGCCCATGCACCAATAGGAAACCACTTTTAATCCGGGGTCTCCGTATAACGCGGCAAGATATTTTATGTCTTTGGCCGACACCCCCGTAAGGGCTTCTACTTTATCCGGCCGATAGTCTGCTAAAAAGGTTTTGTATTGGTTAAAATCAATAGCTTCGGCTTCATCTTTAAATTTAAATTTGTCTTCCAAACCATAACCAATAGTGGTTTTCCCCTTCTTGAAAACAATATGCTGTTCTACAAAACTGTGGTTTACCCAGCCATTGTTTATTATTTCATAGCAAATGGCATTGGCAATGGCTAAATCGGTTTGAGGTTTAAATAAAATAGATTTATCCGCAGCCTTACTGGTGCGGGTTGTGCGGGTGGCCAGGTCTATTATCTTTACATTTTTACGTTTTAGGCGGTTATCAAGAAGCCGGGAAAATAATACGGGGTGCATTTCGGCCATATTGTTGCCCCATAATACAAATACATCGGCATAGTCGATATCTTCATAGCAGCCCATGGGCTCATCTGCCCCAAAAGTGGTCAAAAAACCAGCTACGGCACTTGCCATGCATAACCTGGCATTACAGTCCAGATTATTTGTGCCGATAGCCCCTTTCATAAACTTAGCCGCAACATAGCCCTCGGGAATAGTCGATTGCCCCGAAGTGTACATGGCCACAGCATCTTTGCCGTATTTTTCAATTGTTTCGGTCATCTTGGCGGCCACCAGGTCAAGGGCTTCGTCCATTGTGGCCTCTACGTATTGGCCGTTTTTCTTTATTAAAGGTTTCGTAAGCCTGTCGGCAGCCGAAGTACACATAATCTGGTGGTACCCCTTTACACAAAGGAGACCTTGGTTAACAGGGCTGTTGGGGTCGCCCTTAACCGCCACTGTTTTGCCTTCTTTTGTTCCTATCAGCACGCCACACCCTACCCCGCAGAACCGGCAAGGGGCTTTCGTCCATTTGATACCCCCGGGAAGGTTATCCTTGGTTTGATCGGCAGCGAACAGGATACCCGGTAGCATTGTGGCGGCAGCGGCCATGGCCGAGGCGGCAGCAGCTTTTTTAAGAAATACTCGTCTATTCATTGTTTTGGGGTGATTTTTCGTTTTCTTGCAGACAACTCTCGCTAAACCCGGAAACCAGGTTTAAATGCTCAATCTCTTCTATGTTTGCCAATACCGTTTTAAGTTTTTCTTCTTGCTGGCCGGATTTTGTGTCGGTAACCAAAACCAATACATCCTTATTTGAAGAAACTACTACCTCGCAGTTTTCAAGGCTTCGCAAGATGTTTGTTAATGTCCCTTTCTTTCCTTTTTGAGGAAATACTACATAGCTTTTGATCGGCATATCCGGTAATTTGCGCTCCTGTTTTAAAATGTGATTTATGTCACATTGCAAGAAAAGCTTAAAATATTTTACAGAAAAATGATGCATATCATTTTTCTGTAAAATATTCGCCCGAAAATATCATCTGGCCCTGGTGTTTCCGGGGGGAAGCCCTCGGGGTTATCAGCCCCCCGGGCGAAAAATCCTGATGAGTTTTTCAGGTTAATTCCCCTCATTACTTCATCTGCACCACCAATAGCCATGCCATTAGCGGCACTGTAAAGCCGGGGCAGAAGATAGCGGAGGTTTTCTGCCTGGGGTTTATTTGAGTATAACGAAAGGCCTATACTTGCGCGCTATTCACTACCTTTGCCCCATGAGGGGGGTGGTACTGCTGTTTTTATTCCTGGCATCCATCTCTTCCTTTGCCCAAAAACGAAAAAAAGAAAAAAGCTTTCTGGTTGACCAACAACACTGGACGGTGGAAATCCCGGTTTGGGTACCCGGGTTTAAGGGAGCTTTTTCGTACGGGGACGTTTCTTTGGAAGGGGAAGACGGGGTGTTGCCGGTTATTCCTGATGACCCTACCCAACTGCCTGAGGAGGATACGGGAAATATTTTTTCGAGGCTGTTTAGCAACGATACCCGCTTGCGGTTCTTCTTTATTTCGCGGGTATCGTATCAGCATAAACGTTTTTTTGCCCAGGTTGATGCCATAGGGGGTTCCATAGGCTCCTCCGTTAAATACCGGTACAATAACCGCAGCCTGGTTGAGTCTTCTTTCAACATAAGTTTGGCGAGGGCTTACCTGGGTTACCGGTTGCTTGAAAAAGTGGCCGCTTCCGGTAAGTCCCGGGTACAGCTTTACGGTTACCTTGGCACCAGGCTTTACTTTCTGAAAGTAAAATCTTCGTTGGACAATGCGAATATCAGCCTTAGCATAAGCCCCGTATGGGCCGACCCCCTGGTTGGCTTGCAGTTTCAGCTCGACCTGAAACACTGGCAGTTTTTGTTTGCCAGCGATGCAGGGGGCCTCAATTTTAGCAACCGCATTTCTTTTGCCAACCAGCTTACCGTTTATTACCGCGCCAGCAAACTGATTTCTGTTCGTGGGGGATGGTTTGCTATTGAAATCAGGCACAAGGGCTCTTTCCTATCCCACCAGTTAACGTTACGAACCCACCTCTCCGGCCCGAGCCTCGGGGTCGGTTTTCATTTCTAACCGAAACCGTATAGAAGTGGCTGCTGGCTATGGTAAACATCTTCTCAACATTAACCCGGTTTAGTCACGAAAGAGCCGTTGCATTGGTTAACTTTACGCAAGTCTAACCAGCAAGATAACCGGACACAGATGGCTGTATTATGGCAACTATCGGTAGTTGAATTTCATGAACATACGCTAATTAGTGGGGTGGTCTTGCATCGCAATTGCCCGGTGATCAGGGCCAGCGCCCCCCTGTGGCGGGTCTTCCTTTCAACCTTAAAAACCTATTTTCGCCAGCCTTATGGCCGGCAAAATATTATTATTGAGAGCGGAGGGCAAAAACTACTCACCCAAACCGATAAGGCCGGAGGCTTTTGGCTGGAAACAGACCAACCGGTAAGCAAGGCGTTAAAGGTATATCTGGCCGGTAAGGAGGCCCCCTTGCCGGTATGCCAGTCGTACCCGGTTTACCAGCCGGATTCCCCGTTCCCCCTGGCGGTGATTTCAGATATTGACGACACCATTTTGGTTTCTTACACGGCCAATTTCTTAAAAAGGCTGCGTGCCCTGTTCTTTGTGTCGCCCCACAAACGCCAGCCGGTAAGCTTTACCGGCAGTTTGCTGGCGGCTGTTCACCGGCAGCAGGGGCGCATCTTTTATGTTTCTAAAAGCGAAAGCAATTTATTTGGTGTGCTCACGGCCATCATCCAGCATCATGCGTTACCGCCCGGGCACCTTTTCCTTACTTCCTATTTGCGTTTAGGGCAACTACTAAAACCAAAGAAGGGCAGAAACTATAAAGACCAGCGGATCAAGAAAGTGCTCGACAACACCCCGGACAAAAACTTTATTTTGCTTGGCGATGACACCCAGCGCGATATGGCTATCTATACCGAAATTGCCCGGCAATACCCTGATCGCATAAAAAAGATTTATATTAGACGTACCTTTAAAAATTTATCGGCAAAGAAAAAGGGCCATTTAAACCGGCTGCAGGAATTGCCGGTTCCGGTCGTTTATTTTGCTGATACCGATAACGTAGAAAAGGAAATAATGACGATAGAAAACTATGCCCTTTAAACGATGAAGTTACTGTTTGTGGTAAACCCGATTAGCGGGGGTGTAAATAAGAAGCCCTTTATGGCGAAAGCAATTGCTTTGTGTGAAAAGTACAATTTAGCCTACCATATTTTTAAAACCACAGGTAAAAACGATAAGGAAAAACTGCAGCGTTTGTTGCCGGAAATAAACCCCGACAAGGTGGTTTCGGTAGGCGGTGACGGCACTACCCTGTTCACCGGCATTGCCTTGCTGGGTACAGATTACCCGATGGGCATTATTCCCCTGGGCTCGGCCAATGGCATGGCTACCGAACTTAGCGTGAACCCCGAGCCGCTGGAGGCGTTAAAAGATATAATTATGTCGGAGAAAATTGCCGGCCTCGACTTGCTCAAAGTGAACAATGAGTTTTATGCCCTGCATATTGGCGATGTAGGCATTAATGCCCGGATAGTTGATGCCTATTCAAAGGATAAAAACCGCGGCATGGTTACCTATGCCAGGTATTTTCTCGAAGAACTAAAACAACTCACCCCCTTTACCACCAGGGTAACAGCCAATGGCAAAGAAACAGAGGAATGTGTGTATATGGCGGCCATTTGTAATGCCCGTAAATTTGGCACCGGGGTGCCCCTTAACCGGTTCAGCAACCCCATGGATGGCAAGTTTGAAATTGTCCTGGTAACCCGTATTGATGGCGCCTCGCTCATCAAAGCCGGCCTGGCCCGGTTTGATGAGAAGTTCCTCGATCACGAATCGGGCAAGGTGATTGTTACCCGGCAGGCAGTGCTTGAGTTTGACCAACCCCGGCTATTGCAGTTGGATGGTGAAGTAATCGGAAAATACCGGCAAATCAAAGTAGGTATCATCAGGCATGCCATTAAGTTTATTACCCAGGGGGACAACACGTATCTGACCTCGTGCTTTTAGCTGCCGGGATGAAAATTTTAACCTATTTTTATACCGGGTTAAATGGGGTAGCCTATGCAAATAAAAAGTAAATCAATAGTGATTGTCAGCCTGATGTTTATTGTTTTCGGCTTTTCAAA
Organism: Cyclobacteriaceae bacterium; assembly: GCA_026989505.1. Lineage (GTDB taxonomy): Bacteria > Bacteroidota > Bacteroidia > Cytophagales > Cyclobacteriaceae > S012-113. Next base: position 33,202 of record JALSJF010000244.1, on the reverse strand, counting down.
AGTGCAGGCACAGAATTTAGATACCATTAAACAAGTAATTGACAAACTTGGCAACTTTCTCCTGTATCGCAACCATGACCCAAATTACATCGCCAATTATAGCGATGAGGTTGCTGTACGCCTGGTACTGGCAAACAAGTTTAATTATTTCCGCCTGATAGACAGGGGGCAAAACAGCAGCCTGCGCTATGCGCCATTCAAGAATATCAATATTGGTGCCGGGGTGTCGTACAAATGGTTTGCCATGGATTTTACCCTTAGTTTTGGCCTGCGGGATTTGTCCGGCTTTAAAGATCAGCGCTCACTGGATTTCCAAAGCCGGTTGTATAGCAGCCGGCAATTTATTACCGCTATTTTGCAATATTACCGGGGGTATGAGATGTATAAAACCCAGGGGTTTGCCCCGGCTAATTTTAACGATTATAAAATCCGCGAAGACCTGCGGATGATAAACTTTGGCTTACAGTATATGTATGCCTTTAACTACACCAAATTTTCACTTAAAGCCCCGTTTGTCTTCAACGAAATCCAGAAACGAAGTGCCGGTAGTGTTATTGCCGGGGCCAGCTTTTCTTTACTCACCATGGTGGCTGACTCTGCCATGGTACCTTCGGAATACCAGCCTTACTTTGACCGCTCCTTGTGGTTGCAAGATGTGACGGTGCTTAACTTGTCGTTTAATTTTGGTTATATGTACACCCTTGTCGTCAAAGGTCATTTTTTTCTTACGGTCAGCCTTATTCCCGGCCTGAACCTTAATTCAGGTGATTTTTTGGCAGAAGACAGGGCCTTAATCCAACCCAATATCCGGTTTAAGCTAAATACGATGAATGCCCTGGGCTATAACGGCCGGAAATTCTATGCCGGCATTAATTTCATTGCCGATACCTATACCTCCCGGCTTTCCCAAAAACGTGTAATCCGGGTTGGCTATGGTAAAATGGGGCTGTTTATCGGCTACCGTTTTGGCCCCGCAAAAGAAGCCTCCCGCGCCCAGTAACCCCACTCCCTCAGCGTTCTCCGTCCAGTGGACTTGGCGCTGAGGGGTTAAGCTCTGCATGACGCCCGCCTGCCAGGACGGGCAGGGTACGGGTTGGGAGCCCTTCACTCCATTATGAACCGTCATCCAGAAGGAAGGCCCCAAGGCCTGACTGAAGGATCCCCCAAGGCGAACCACTGCTGTACCTTTTGGGGGGGACCCTTCCCGCCAAAAAGGCAGGCAGGGTACGGGTTGGAAAGCGTTTCGCTCCACCGCCAATAAAGGCCCTAGCTCCCACAAGCAATGCAATCATCCGGGTTATCCAGCGAGCAACTCATATCAGCCTTGTTTTGGGCTTTAAGGGCTTCGGCATCCGGCTCTTGCTGATGCTCTTTGGTTACCGTAAACTTAATGGCCTCAGTGGCTGCTTTTGAGCGCAGATAGTACATGCCTGTTTTTAAGCCGGCCTTCCAGGCATAAAAATGCATTGAGGTAAGCTTGCCGAAATTAGGGTTCTGGATGTGGATATTCATACTTTGCGACTGGCACACATACGCGCCCCGGTCGGCCGCCATGTCAATGATGGCTTTTTGTGAAATCTCCCATACGGTTTTATACAGGTCTTTGATATTTTGCGGGATTTCAGGGATGTCCTGCACGGAGCCATTGGCCTGGATAAGCTTGTTTTTCATCGTGTCATTCCATAAGCCCAGCGCAATCAGGTCTTTCAACAGGTGCTTGTTTACCACAATAAACTCGCCCGACAGCACCCTGCGGTTATAAATATTGGTGGTGTAAGGCTCAAAGGTTTCGTTATTGCCTAAAATCTGCGAAGTGGAGGCCGTTGGCATCGGGGCCATCAGCAACGAGTTGCGTACCCCATGTTTTTTCACTTCCTTCTTCAGGGCGGTCCAGTCCCAGCGGCCCGAATCGGGCGTTACCCCCCACATATCAAACTGGAAGATACCTTTGGATACGGGTGAGCCTTTAAAGGTTTCATACGGGCCCTCTGCTTTGGCCAGGTCTTTAGAGGCCGTCATGGCGGCAAAGTACATGGTTTCAAAAATATCTTTGTTTAACCCCCGGGCTTCAGCCGACTCAAAGGGCATCCGCAGGAGCAAAAAGGTATCGGCCAGCCCTTGGATACCCAAACCGATAGGGCGGTGCCTTTTATTGGAGTACTCGGCTTCAGGTACCGGATAAAAGTTGCGGTCGATCACCTTGTTCAGGTTTTTGGTGGCCGTATAGGTAACCTCATAAAGTTTTTGGTGGTCAAAACTGCCGTTTTTCACAAATTTGGGCAGGGCAATAGAGGCCAGGTTGCATACCGCCACCTCATCGGGCGAGGTGTACTCAATGATTTCGGTACATAAGTTGCTGGATTTAATAGTGCCGAGGTTCTTCTGATTGGATTTTTTATTGGCGGCATCTTTATATAACATATACGGGGTGCCGGTCTCCATTTGGGCCTCCAGAATCTCAAACCATAAATCCTGGGCTTTTACCTGCTGGCGGTACTTGCCTTCCCGTTCATATTTTTCATAGAGCCTTTCAAACTCCTCCCCATAGCAATCGGCCAGGCCGGGCGCTTCGTTAGGGCAGAATAACGACCACTCCTCATTATTCTCTACCCGTTTCATAAACAGGTCGGGAATCCACAGGGCATAAAACAGGTCGCGGGCACGCAGCTCTTCTTTACCGTGGTTTTTCTTCAAATCCAAGAAAGCAAAGACATCGGCATGCCAGGGTTCTAAATAAATGGCAAAACTGCCTTTCCGCTTGCCCCCGCCCTGGTCAACGTAGCGGGCGGTCATATCAAAGTTGCGTAACATGGGCACAATGCCGTTGGAGACCCCGTTGGTGCCTTTGATATAAGAGCCCGTAGCCCGAACATTATGAATGCTCAGGCCAATGCCCCCGGCCGATTGGGAAATCCTGGCCGTTTGTTTCAGGGTGTCGTAAATGCCGTCAATGCTGTCGTCTTTCATGGTGAGTAAAAAGCAAGACGACATTTGTGGCTTGGGGGTGGCGGCATTAAACAGGGTTGGCGTGGCATGGGTAAACCACTTTTCCGACAGCAGGTTGTAGGTTTCAATGACCGAGTCAATATCTTCCATGTGGATACCCACGGCTACGCGCATGAGCATGTGCTGGGGGCGCTCAACCACCTTGCCGTCAAGCTTCATCAGGTAAGAGCGCTCCAGGGTACGGAAGCCAAAGTAGTCGTAGCTGAAATCCCGGTCGTAGATAATAGAGGAGTCGAGTAAAGCCGCATTTTTCTTAATCACCCCATAGGCTTCTTTGGAAATCAGCGCAGCGTTTTCCCCGGTTTTGGGATCGATATAGGTATAAAGCCTTTTCATGGTGTTGGAAAACGACTTGCTGGTGGTTTTATGCAGGTTGGAGATGGCTATGCGGGCGGCCAGCTTGGCATAATCGGGGTGGGAGGTGGTGAGCGAGGCCGCAGTTTCAGCAGCCAGGTTATCCAGTTCCACGGTAGTAACGCCATCGTAAATACCGTTGATCACCTTTTTGGCGATGTCGATAGTGTTGACATAATTGGTGTCTAACCCATAACAGAGTTTTTCAATCCGGGCGGTTATTTTTTCAAATTTTACGGATTCCCGTCTTCCGTCTCGCTTAACAACTAGCATAGTTTTTCAGGTTGGTTATTCGGTTAAAAGTCTTCGTCTAAACTGAATTTCGGGGCTTCATCTTCGGTATTGGCGCTAACCCCCGCTTTTTTATACTCGCCCACCCGCTTTTCAAAGAAATTGGTTTTCCCTTGCAGCGAGATCAGCTCCATAAAATCAAACGGGTTGCCGGCATTATACACTTTGTCGCAACCAAGTTCCATCAGCAGCCTGTCGGCCACAAACTCAATATACTGGCACATTAGTTCGGCATTCATGCCAATAAGTTTTACCGGCAGGGCATCGGTAACAAACTCTTTTTCAATTTCTACGGCATCGGTAATGATACCGGTTACCTGCCGGGGGTCGAGTTTGTTTACCAGGTGGTTGTTGTACAGCAAGCAGGCAAAATCGCAGTGCAAGCCTTCATCGCGGGAGATAAGCTCATTGGAAAAACTAAGCCCCGGCATCAGGCCCCTTTTCTTCAGCCAGAAGATAGAACAAAAACTCCCGGAAAAGAAAATACCTTCAACAGCCGCAAAAGCCACTAAGCGCTCGGCAAAACTGCCTTCGTCAATCCACCGCAGGGCCCATTCGGCCTTCTTCTGCACAAAGGGCATGGTGTCAATGGCATTAAACAGGCGGTCTTTTTCTTTGGGGTCTTTGATATAGGTATCAATTAACAAAGAGTAGGTTTCGGAATGAATGTTTTCAATGGCAATCTGAAAACCATAGAAAAACTTGGCCTCGGTATATTGTACCTCGGCCACAAAATTTTCGGCCAGGTTTTCGTTAACAATACCATCGCTGGCGGCAAAGAAAGCCAGCACATGGCTGATAAAGTGGCGCTCACCATCGTTCAGGTTCTCCCAGTCTTTCAGGTCCTGGCCCAGGTCTATTTCCTCGGCCGTCCAAAAGCTGGCTTCGGCCATTTTATAATATTCCCAGATATCATCATGCTGAATGGGAAACAGGACAAACCTGTCCTTGTTCTCTTTAAGGATGGGTTCTTCCGGACGCAAACTGTTCTGACTTGCCATATTCAAGTTTTTTATAGGTTAAGTACAAACTCCCCCTTGGCATACCAATATAGGCTAGTGCATATTTTGCCCGCTTTCAACGTTTGCCGAGGGAACAACCAAGATCGAAAACAGGCCGATCGAATAAGGGGATTGGTAAGGGTACCGCTTACAAAAAAGAACAAAGAAATCTTAAAAGTCAAGCCCGGCAAAGCATATTTTTTAGTGGCCTGGCTGGCCCTTCAAGAAACACAAAACGCTTCTTAAGACATTGATTTATAAGAAGGTAAATGCACATCATCAAATCTTAGGTTTATTATGTATGCCCTTAAATGGGAATATGTTTTCCGCCAAATAATTTCCGGCCGGGATACGGTTTTAACACCGCGGGGGTAGCCGTAAAATTTTAGCCCCCCTGTATTGTTGGCAAATGCTAAAATAAGTGCTACATTTGCACTCCAATTTCAAAAACTGGATAAATATATTTTATTTCATGTACGCAATAGTTGACATATCCGGAAAGCAGTTCAAAGTAACGCAAGACCAATACGTTTATGCACCAAAAATGCAGGGCGATGAAGGCGCTTCCGTAGAGTTCGACAAGGTATTGTTGGTTGACAACGATGGCAAGGTCGATGTAGGCACCCCAGTGCTTAAAGGGGTAAAGGTTTCAGGTAAAATCCTGGAGCATGTGAAAGGCGACAAGGTGATCGTCTTTAAAAAGAAAAGAAGAAAAGGGTACAAGGTGCGCAACGGCCACCGGCAGGATTACACCAAAGTACTTATTGAAAAAATCGGTAAATAATTTAGATTATGGCGCATAAGAAAGGAGCGGGTAGTTCTAAAAACGGCAGAGAGTCGCATAGTAAACGACTGGGTGTTAAAATATATGGCGGACAGGCAGTAATTGCCGGTAATATCATTGTTCGTCAACGTGGTACGGCACATCATCCGGGCAAAAATGTTGGCATGGGCAAAGACCATACCTTGTTTGCCTTGACCGATGGTGTGGTGGCGTTTAAGAAGGGCAGGAAGAACAGGTCGTACGTATCTGTTGAGCAACCTGCCGCTAAGTAAACTTCTTAAAATAACATTTTCAGCGAGCGCTGTTTCCGCATTTGCCGGGGCAGCGCTTTTTTTATTTCCCGCCAATTATTTTGTCCGGAGGTTGAGGAATAGCCGGGGTAAATTGTATTTTTAGGCATGCGCTTGCTCATCATTGTTTTTTTTCTGGTGTTGCCGGCCTGCGGAGCTAAAACACAGGATATCTGGGGGGTGAAAGCCGGCCTGAATGTGGCCACCCTGGGCTCCGGCAGCATTAACAAACCCCGCCTGGGCTATCACCTGGCTACTTACTATGCCCAACATATCGAAAGCCAATATGGCTGGCAGATAGGTTTGCAGTATTCGTTGCAGGGGGCCAGGGTAAACAACAGCGCCAACGGCCGCCTGGCATACCATTACCTTAGCATGCCCCTGCTGATGAAGCTTTATTTTGGCCGTAGCAGCTACCTTGAGGTGGGGCCGCAACTGGCCTATTTACTGCAAGCGAATTACCTGGAGACCGGGTTTAAAGAGGACAAAACAGCCACCGTGAGAAGGTGGGATTTTTCAGGGATTGCAGGGTTGGGCTATGAAACCGCTTCAGGCGGCATCATGGGCCTGCGGTTTGCCCTGGGGTTTTTGAATACCTCAGGGGCTTCGGTGGGCAATACGGTGGTGTTCAGAAACCTGGTGCTGCAATTATACGTTGGCTTTAAGATAAAAGAACTTAACGAATGAATACACTGGGCAATGTGCTCTGGATTATCCTGGGAGGCTTTTTCGTCTTCCTCTTTTACCTGATCGGCAGCCTGTTGCTGATGGTGACCCTTGTCGGCATCCCGTTTGGCCTGCAAACCCTGAAAATGGCTAACCTGGCCCTGTTCCCTTTTGGCCGCGAGGCGGTACAAACCCAGCGGGCGGGTGGTTGCCTGCACGTCATCATGAATATCATCTGGCTGCTGGTAGCGGGCATTGAGATAGCGGTTACCCACCTGGTGCTGGCCTTGTTGTTTGCTGTTACCATTGTCGGTATCCCGTTTGCCGCCCAACACCTGAAACTGGCCTATATCGGGCTGGTGCCGTTTGGGATGGATATCGTTGACCACCGGCAGCGCCCGGGCCAATGAATCAACCCGGATGTTTAGTTGTCTGGCCGCAGCCGGAAACACCCTTGCGCTAGTACCAAAGAAGCAAGTCAACCTGGCCCGCGATGAAAAAAGATAATGTAAAACTATATTTTGTAGCCCTGGTTCCCGGGGAGCCGGTTTACTCCCGGGTGCTTGACCTGAAGAAGGAGGTGTGTACACGGTTTGCCTCAAAGGCGGCCTTGCGCTCGCCACCGCATATTACCCTGCACATGCCGTTTCAATGGCCGCAGGAAAAAGAAGCCCGGTTAGCTTCTTCATTAACTACGTTAGCAGCAGAAATTGCTGTTTTTGATGTTAGCTTACAGGGCTTTGGCGCCTTCCCGCCCCGGGTAATATACGTACAGGTAGAAGAGAGCGAACCTTTACGGGCTTTGCAACAAGCGGTGCAGAAAAATGCCCGCAGCCGTTGGCATATCTATCCTAAACAGGATAGCCGGCCTTTCCGGCCGCACATGACTATTGCTTTTCGCGACTTAAAAAAGCCGGTGTTTGCCGCAGCCTGGGCAACCTTTGCGTCCCGGAGGTTTACCGGCACGTTTCCGGCTAACGAAATTTGCCTGTTAAAACACAATGGTAAAAGCTGGGACATAGCCCATACGGCCCCCCTGGCCCGGATTTTTCGCGAAAATCGTGAATAATGATGTAAATTAACTGCCAAACGACTGTTTTCCTGTTAATTACATCAGGTCCTTAGACTCCGGCTCAGCGGAGGTTAACCCCGATGAATGCAAAATGCAATAGCCCCAAATTTGGGTTATGCTTAAATTTGGGTTTATGTTGTATTTTGTGTTTAACATATTGTATTACAGTATTTTGCAGTTCATCGGCCCTGTGGGCGAAAAATTCTTGTGAATTTTTCGGGTTAAAGCAGCTTCATCGGGGCCGGTACGCCCCCTGCCAGGCGGATATACACGGCACATTGCCCGCGGTGGTGGTTCTGGTGAATAAAGGCTTTATGCATAGCCTCGGCACCAGTCATTTTATACTGGCCGAAGAGGGTTATTTCTTCGTTGAATTTTGCGGCCGGGGTTGCTTCCAGGGAGGCAATTACATAATCATACCCCTGGCCTACTACCGCGGCCAGGGCGGCTTTGTTTTTATACGTTGCGTTTTTTTCCAGGCCGCGCACGTCCGCAAGGGTAGGGGGCAACCCCGTAACCTGGGCGGTAAAGCCTACGTTGGCGCTGGTCAGGTGCAGCATTTGCTCAGCAAAGCTACGCACGCTGTCGGTGGGTTTAACGTTGATGCCGGCTTCGGGCATCGATTCAATATAGGCTAACGTATAGCCTTTGGCCCACTGCCAGTCGGCAATCATCATGGCTTTGCTGTCGGCTGGGTTATCAACGGTTGAATGGGCAATAGTAAAAGCACTGATAACCAATACGGCCAGGGCAATAAAGGTAATTCTGGCGGCAAAAGAAGTAAGGATTTTCATAGGAATTGATTTTAGCGGAACACCAATGTTACCACTTTATGGCTGATCCGCAAAAAATCCGCAGGGTTATAGGAAGGGTGTTTTCATAACTTCCTGACAATCTTATTATTCCAGTATTCCATGGAATACCGGAATAATAAAATGAAACCACAAAAAAATGACTGCCGGACAACCTGCAGCCATTTGGACCCCGAAACAGTACCGGGGGTTAACTCAGCCAAACTATATTTTGTGGTTACGGTATTTTTTTCTGCGGTTTTCGCCCCGGGCGCTGGCGGCCTTCCTTAACGTTAAACTTACGTTCCGCCCGCTGGTCTTGTACAATCACTTCCAGCGTGTAGTCTCCGGGAATCAGGTAAAAATTATCGTTATCGCGTTTGGTTAACATGTTATCGTTATCCTTTTTGGCCTTCTTCACTTCTTTTTTAAAGGCGGCCAGCTTATCTGCATCCAGGGTGAGGTCATACGAAATATAATTGAGGCCCTTATCCGGGTTGATGTCTGTGCTGTACACCAGGGTGCCGCTTTGGGTATAGATGTTTAGCTTGCCGATGCCGCCATTTTGCACATAAACAGGTACCGACAGGGCCGGCTCAAGGTAACCATACCATTTGCTGTAACGCGTATTGCCCCAGCGTTTACTGTAGGCAGGGCTGTTGAAGCTAAAGATGTGGATAGGTTTGGCCAGCAACTTTTTCGTCAGTTGCTGCAGCTCTTTTACACTGGCACGGTACAACGACCGCCCATGGGTGCCAATGACCAGGTCCCCGGCTTGCGGCTGGATGACCAGGTCGTGCACAGGGGCATGGGGCAGCTTTTTGTCCATCACCATAAAGCTTTCCCCCCGGTCAAGCGAAATATAGAGGCCGTGATCCGTTCCCACATAAAGCAGGTTTTCGTTTACCGGGTCTTCTTTGATTACATTTACCGGCTCCATTGGCAGGTCCCGGCCTATTCTTTGCCAGGTCTTGCCCCCGTCATCCGAACGGTAAACCATGGCGTCAAACTTGTCCCAGCGATAGCCGTTGAGGGCTACGTACAGGCGGTTTCTGGCAAAATTCGAAGCCTCTACCCGGCTTACCCACTGGTCGGCCGGCAGCCCGGCCGAAATATCCTGCCAGGTATAGCCGCCATCTTTGCTTACCTGCACCCGGCCGTCATCGGTACCAATATATATCAGCCCGAACTGTAAGGGCGACTCATCTATAGTGGTTAAGGTGCCATACGGCACATTTCCCTTTTTGCCGCCTTTGGTCAAGTCTTCGGAGGTTAAGTCCCAGTCATTGCCCTGGTTGAGGGAGCGGTGAAATTTGTTGGAGCCAAAATATACCACATCCTGGTTATGCACCGACAGGTGGATGGGGCTTTGCCAATTGAAACGCAATGGCCGCTCACCCAGCTCATGCCGGGGTTTAATGGCTTTGGTTTCCCCGGTAGCCTTGTTTACCCGGGCATAGTTGCCAAACTGCAAGCCGGTGTAAACCGTGTTGTTATCCCGGGTATCTACGACCACCTGCATGCCATCCCCCCCGTAAATGCCCTGGTAGGGATATTTGCCCCGCGCTTGCCAGCGGGTGCTGTAGGTGTAGGTGTGGGGCCCGGTCCAGACCCCGTTGTCCTGCAGGCCGCCATAAACATTATAGTTTTGGGCATGGTCAACATTTACCGAATAAAACTGCCCTACGGCCAGGGTGTTTTGTTTGGTCCACGAGGCCCCGTCATCAAACGAGGTGTTTACCCCGCCATCGTTGCCGTTGATCAGCAGCCCCGGGGTGGTGTTGCTTACCCACAGGGCGTGGTGGTCGGCATGCACGTTGTCTCCGTTAATGCTTTCCCAGGTTTTGCCGCCATTGGTGGACTTCAGGATGGGTACGCCAAGGATATAGAGGCGCGAATCATCATACGGGGCCACACGGATATTGCCAAAATAATAACCATACGAATAATACAGGTCATCAATATAGCCTTCGTGCGTTTTGGCCCAGGTCTTACCCCCGTCTTCCGACACATACACTTCGGCCCCTTTTACCGGGGTATCAAAAAGCATGGCGTTGGCATCTTCGAGGTAGGTTACCAGGTCAACAGGTTTTATTTTACCGGACCAGACATCTTTTTTGATATCAACAGCATTGTATTTGTCGGGAAAATTATGCCGGTCGAGGAAGTCGTTCAGGTCCTTGTCGGTAATTCTCAGAAAGGCCGCGTTGTCAATCGATTTTAAAATTTCTTTGGTTACCACATAGTTTTCTTCTTCGGCATCCCTGCGGTTTTGGTTATCGAGGAGGGCGAATATTTTATGGCTGTTCTGGTGCGAGATAGCCAGCCCGATACGCCCTGTGCCGGCATCATGCGGGAAGCCGTTGCTGCCATCGGTAAGCCGTTGCCAGGTTTCCCCGCCATCGGTTGATTTATATATGCCCGAGCCCGGGCCACTGCCTTTAAAGTTCCATGCCTGGCGCTCTCTTTCCCAGGTGGCGGCATAAAGGATATCGGGGTCCTGCGGGTCGATAACCAGGTCAACCGCCCCGGCAGTGGCACTAACAAACAGGGTTTGCTGCCAGGTTTTGCCGCCATCGGTGGTTTTATACACCCCGCGCTCGGGGTTGGCCGAATAAAGATGCCCCAGGGCGGCCACCCAAACTACCTCGGGGTTGGCCGGGTGCAGTACCACGCGGCCAATGTGATGGGTTTCATCCAGGCCCAGGTGCTGCCAGGTTTTGCCGCCATCGGTACTTTTGTACATACCGTTGCCGGCATACGAAGACCGGCTGGAGTTGTTCTCGCCACTGCCCAGCCAGATAATCTTGTTTTGCCAGTCAACAGCAATATCGCCAATGGTCATCACCGCTTCGTAATCAAACAGCGGCTCAAAGGTGCTGCCAAAATTATGCGTCACCCACAAGCCCCCGGAAGCATAGGCCACATAATAATTTTGCGGGGCGGCCTCGTTAACGGCCAGGTCAACCACCCGCCCGCTCATTACCGTAGGCCCGATATTGGTCATGCTTACCCCTGCCGCCAGGGAGTGCCGATGGTTGTTGGTCCGTTGCCGGTAACTTTCGTTACGTTTAGCAGCCGGGGTAGCCGCGGTTTGGGCACTCGCCAGCTGGGCGAAAAAACCAAGCGCCAGTAACATGGCGGCTGTTTTTAATCCGGAAAACGTATTCTTCATGACAAACAAAGTAAATCAGTCGTAAATGGCCACTAAAATAAGGCGCGAAAGCGTAATATTGCCAATAAATTATTTAGGTGGTATTTTTATTGGCCCGGGGTGCCCCCGGGCTTCAATAGTTAACCCAACAAGATGCAGAAAAAATGGCTGGTCAAGGATATTCCTCCGGCTGCGGAGGTGGAGAAGCTGGCGCAGGCGATTAACATCAATCCGGCCCTGGCCTCATTATTGGTGCAACGGGGGATAACGGACTATGAGCAGGCCAAAAAATTTTTCCGTCTGTCGCTCTCCCATTTGCACGACCCCTTTCTTATGCAGGATATGGCCTTGGCGGTAAGGCGGCTGGCCACAGCCATTGAAAAGAAGGAAAGCATCCTTATTTATGGCGACTACGATGTGGATGGCACCACCTCGGTGGCAATGATGGTAACCTTTTTGCGCCAGCATACGGCTACGGTTGATTATTATGTCCCCGACCGTGAGGGCGAAGGCTATGGGGTTTCCGAACAAGGTGTCCGCTGGGCTATTGATCATGGAGTCAACTTGATTATCAGCCTTGATTGTGGCATCAGGGCGCACGATAAAGTAGCCATGGCCAAAGAAAAGGGTATCGATTTTATTATCTGCGATCATCATACCCCCGGGGAATCGCTGCCCCCGGCTATGGCTGTTTTAGACCCCAAACGCAGCGATTGCCATTATCCGTATAAAGAGCTGTCGGGCTGTGGGGTTGGGTTTAAATTACTGCAGGGCCTGACTAAAGTTAACTCATGGGAAGAAGCAGACTTGTGGCCATTGCTGGATTTGGTGGCCGTTAGTATTGCGGCCGATATTGTGCCGATTACCGGAGAGAACCGGGTGCTGTGCCATTTTGGCCTCAGGCGCCTGGCGCAGGAACCCCGGCCCGGGCTGGCCGCGCTGATTAAGGTGGGGGCGCTGAAAAGCCCGCTGACCGTAACCCGGGTGGTATTTGGCATTGCCCCGCGCATCAATGCGGCCGGACGGATGGAGCATGCCAACGGGGCCGTAGAATTATTGCTGAGCCATGATGAAGGGGAGGCAGCCATCCTTGCCAGCCAGGTAAATAGTAAAAATGAGTACCGGAAAGAAACCGAACAGGAAATTGTTGAGGAAGCCCTGGCTATGATTGATGCGGAAGGGGAAGGGAAAAAGACAACGGTTTTATATCGGCCACACTGGCATAAAGGGGTAATCGGTATTGTGGCCTCAAAATGCTTAGAGCATTTTCACCGGCCCACGATCATCCTTACCCAATCAAATGGCCAGGCTACCGGCTCGGCACGTTCGGTCAGCGGTTTCGATATCCACGCAGCCATCGGGGCCTGTGGCGAACTGCTGGAGCAGTTCGGAGGCCACAAGTATGCAGCCGGCCTCACCCTGAAAACCGAAAACATCGCGGCCTTTAAACAGCGGTTTGAAGAAGTGGTGGCCGCAAGTATTACCGAAGAGCAGCTAAGCCCGGCCATCCGCATAGACGAAGAACTGGAATTGGGGGTAATTTCAGCCAACTTTATCAAAATTATTGACCAGATGGAGCCTTTTGGCCCGGGCAATATGAAGCCGGTATTTGTTACGCGCAGGCTACGAGCCGTGGGGCAACCCCGGCTGCTCAAGGATTTGCACCTGAAGATGGATGTAGTGGATGAAGATGGCGTGGTTCTTGCAGCCATTGGTTTTAACATGCCGGAAGCCTATCAACAGGTGGCCGGGGGCGGTTATTTTGATATGGTTTATACCCTGGAGGAAAATGATTTCCGTAACCAAAAAACCATTCAGTTACACATTAAAGATATTCACCCGAAAAATTCATAGGAGTTTTTCGCCCGCAGGGCCGATGAACGGTAAAATACGGTAATACACTATGTTAAACACAAAATATAACGTAAGTCAAAATTTAAGCATGGCCCGGATTTGGGCTGAAAAGTTTTGCCCTCAGCGGGGTTAACCCTAATTTACGTCATTATTCACGAAAATCGTGAATAATTCGGGTTAAGAGGGCTTAAGTTTGCAGAAATAACGTGAGCATGATATTACGGGCAGACCATCTGGTTAAAAAATATAAGAAGCGCAAAGTTGTCAATGACGTCAGCGTTAAGGTAGAGCAGGGCGAAATCGTGGGCTTGCTGGGGCCTAACGGGGCCGGCAAAACCACGACCTTTTACATGATCGTTGGCCTGATCAAGCCCAATGACGGGGAGATTTTTCTGGACGGTGAAAATATCACCCCCCTGCCCATGTATAAACGGGCCAAGCTCGGCATCGGCTACCTGGCCCAGGAGGCTTCGGTGTTCCGTAAGCTCACCGTAGAAGAAAACCTGATGGCGGTACTGGAGATGAGCAACCTGAGCAAAGCCGCCCAAAAAGAAAAGATGGAAAGCCTGCTGGAAGAGTTTAGCCTTACCCATGTGCGCAAAAATATGGGCATCGTGCTTTCGGGCGGGGAGCGCAGGCGTACCGAAATTGCCCGCGCCCTGGCGGTTGACCCCAAGTTTGTGCTGCTGGATGAGCCCTTTGCCGGGGTGGACCCCATAGCCGTGGAAGAAATCCAGTCGATTGTGGCGCAACTGAAAAACAAAAACATCGGCATCCTTATCACCGACCACAATGTAACCGAAACCTTGTCTATCACCGACCGGGCCTACCTGATGTTTGAAGGCCGTTTGCTGAAAGAAGGCAGTGCCGAAGAGCTGGCAGCCGACCCGCAGGTGCGCAAGGTTTACCTGGGCCAGCATTTTGAGTTAAAACGAAAAATATAGCCCAAAAGCTTACCCTTATTCAGCGGAATACGTTAATTTTTAAGAAAAAAACCAACCAAAAGAACAGCATGGATATTTTCAATTCGATTCTTACCTGGGTGATGAAGAAACGAATCCACCAGATAGAGTTGTTTATAAAATATCCGTTGGAGGTACAGCAGGATGTGTTTACGTATTTGCTGGACACGGCCAAAAACACCGAATTTGGTAAAACGTATGGGTTTTCCGGCATAACGTCACCGGCAGAATTTGCCGGCCGGGTGCCGGTGCGCAACTATGAAGAACTCTTCCCCTACATTGAGCGTATGATGCGGGGCGAACAAAATATCCTCTGGCCTGCAGATATTAAATGGTTTGCCAAATCTTCGGGCACTACCAATGCCCGGAGCAAGTTTATTCCGGTATCGCCCGAAGCGCTGGAGGACTGCCACATGAAAGGCGGCAAGGATTTAATTGCCTTGTACCTCAACAACCGCCCCGACAGCCGCATGTTTGTGGGCAAGGGGCTGTCGATAGGCGGCAGCCACCAGATCAACCAGTTTGACCCGTCCGGAGGCTCCAGCTATGGCGATGTGTCGGCTGTCATCATGAAAAACATGCCCTTGTGGGCCAAGTTTGTACGCACCCCCAGCGAAGAAGTGGCCCTGCTCGACAACTGGGATGAAAAGCTCGAGCGCATGGCCCGGGAAGTGGTGCAGGAAAACGTGAGCACCATGGCCGGGGTGCCTACCTGGACACTGCTGGTGCTGCAACGGGTGATGGAACTGAAAGGGGTAAACGATGTGAGTGAAGTCTGGCCGGAACTGGAAGTGTTTTTTCACGGGGCGGTGGCCTTTGGGCCCTACCGTAAACTGTTTGAGTCGATTATTTCCTCCCCGCGCATGCAGTATATGGAGACCTATAATGCCTCCGAAGGTTTTTTTGGCATTCAGGACACCTCCACCCACGATGAAATGTTACTGATGCTTGATTACGGTATCTATTATGAGTTTATGCCGTTTACCGGGCTGGATAAGGAAGAACCCAAAGTTATACCCTTGGCAGAAGTAGAAGTTGGCAAGAATTACGCTATGGTGATCTCCACCAATTCGGGCTTATGGCGTTACAAAATTGGCGATACGATACGCTTTACCTCCTTATCGCCCTATCGCATAAAAATCAGCGGCCGCACCAAACATTTTATCAACGCCTTTGGTGAGGAGGTGATCGTGGAAAATGCCGAAACGGCCATCACCTATGCTTGCGGGCAAACCAACGCCATCATTGAGAATTTTACGGCCGGGCCGGTTTATTTGCAGCAACACCGGCAGGGCGGCCACGAATGGGTTATAGAATTTGCCCGCCCCCCGCAAGACCTGGCCGAATTTGCCCGTTTGTTGGACAAGCGGTTGCAGGAGATTAACTCCGACTACGCGGCCAAGCGGCAAAACGACCTGGCGCTGGTAGCCCCGGTCATTCATGCCGTGCCCCGGGGCACTTTTTACCGGTGGATGAAAAAGCGTGGCAAACTGGGCGGACAAAATAAAGTGCCCCGGCTGAGCAATAACCGCGAATACCTCAATGATATCCTGGAAATGGTGAACCACCCCGTATAAGTTGGTTTGTGGGTTAACGTAAAAAGTTCTATATTTCAATGTAAAAAATGTTCAACCTAACCAACTTATTATGGAAACGAATGAATCTATGTCTCAGGAAACCGGTGCTCCTCCGGCACGAATTGGTTTTGGCAAAAGGCTTGGCGCATATCTGTTAGATATGGTTGCGGCCGGTATTGGCGGTGGGGTTATCGGTATATTTGCCGGTGCCAGTCTGGCTGCTATAATTATGGGTAGTGGTGAGATGGGTAGCGAAATGGAAGGGGCAGAAATGGCCGGTGGGGCTTTGGCCGGAATGATGGCCGGAATGGCCGGTACCATTGCCGGAATGCTCCTGATTTTTCTGATTATCATGTTGCTGGAAGCCTTCACCGGCCAAACCATTGGCAAAATGATTCTTGGTATTAAAAATGGCAATGAAGATGGCTCAGCCGCCAGCACCGGCACCCTGCTTACCCGTGCCTTAATCAAATATATAGCTACAGTAATGACGGTTTTGGCCGGTATTACCGGAGTGGCAATGCTGGGCTCAATAGGTAACCTGCTTGGGTTTATCGTTTTCATTGGCTTTTTCTTTGTCCTTGGGGATAAGAAACAAGGCTTCCACGACTTAATTGCCAAAACAGCCGTCTTTAATAAAAGCGATATAAAGTAAGGGTAAATTACGTCAAGAACTGCCGCTCTGGTTTTGCTAAACCACCTTATAGAGAGGCAGTTTTTTTATTGCCTTTGGTTGATGTACAGTGAATTGAATTTCGTCATTTAAAGACCGTGTTTTAACCAAAAATGTTGTAATTTAACCCCGTTAACTCTCGAGGTTATGGAAACAACAGCAACAAAAACAGCCGGCAATACAAGCCCCGGGCCGGCACGCGTGGGTTTTGGCAAAAGGTTGGCGGCTTATCTGATAGACATGGCCGTGGCCGGCATTGGCGGTTGGGTACTTGACCGGTTGGCCAGTCCGTCAATTACCAATTTATTTGCCCAGGATATGGTTGAAGATGACATGGCTGAGGCGGTTGGCCATGTTTATACCAATGTTTTTGGGGGTACCCTGGGGGCCACGGTAGATGGTATTTTGCTGGTAATGCTGCTGGTTATTTTGCTGGAAGCCTTTACCGGCCTAACCCTGGGCAAAATGCTACTCGGCTTGCAGGATGGCAGCGAAAACGGTACCCGGGCGTCACGCAACGCCTTAATTACCCGGGCGCTGATTAAATATGTTTTCTTTGGGGTCTTGCTTTTGGCAGGGGTTACCGGTATGGATTCATTGAATGAAATTGGCTTTATGCTGGGCTCGGTGGTGTACCTCGGGTTCCTTTTTATCCTTGGGGAAAAGAAGCAGGGCTTTCATGATTTTATCGCCAAAACAGCCGTCTATCATAAACGCGACCTGGCTTAGCCTTCCCGTTTCCCTGAATAAAAACTTACGGAAAACACCCGGATAGAATAAAAATGTTACCTTTGGGTATTACCATAATATAATATCATGAATAAAGGAACCGTAAAATTTTTCAATGATGCCAAAGGTTTTGGGTTTATCATTGAAGAGGAATCAGAAAAGGAGTACTTCGTACATGTTTCCGGGTTGATTGATGAAATCAAAGAAGGTGACGAAGTGGAATTTGAATTAAAAGAAGGTAGAAAAGGACTCAATGCAGTAGATGTAAAAGTAGTTTAACATATACTTTATTTTATTCAGTTAAGAGCTTGGCATGGGTGTCAGGCTCTTTTTTTGTATAGGGGGATGTTTCCCTGTATTTTTGGTTGATTTAAACGTTTGAGGAAATGATAAATTATGGATTCTGCACACAATACTTAACGTTGGCCTTGCTATGGCTGATGTTACCGGTTACTATAGCAACAGCACAAGATGTAGAGATAGACAGGCAATTGGGGGGCCGGGGCGCCAAAGCTGTTGCGGTGCAAATGGGGCTTTATGATGATCCCGGGTTAACGGCCTATATAGCTAAGGTAGGCAACCGTCTGGTGGCCGAACTGGAAGACAATCCTTTTGCGTTTAAATTTTTTGTGGCGGATGAGGCAACACCCAATGCTTTTGCCCTGCCGGGCGGGTACGTTTATGTTACCCGGGGGCTTCTGGCCTTAATCAATACCGAAGACGAACTGGCCACGATTATGGGGCATGAGATAATCCATGCTTACAGGCGCCACACCATTAAGCAAGCCAGGAAAAGTATTTTGCCCCGCTTGCTGGAGTTGCCGGGCAACCTGGTGGGCGTGCTGGTAAATGATAACCTTGGCAACCTGCTCAATGCCCCGATCAAGGCCGGTAACGAACTTTTTTTGTCGAGTTACAGCCGGAAACATGAAAAAGAATCGGATAAGCTGGGCATTGCCCTGGCGGCCAAAGCCGGCTACAACCCCGAAGCATTGGGGCCGGTATTAACCCGCTTGTCAAAGGCAGGGGAGGCCCTGACCGGCCATGCCGAAACCAGAAGCTATTTTGCCGACCACCCCTATACCCCAAACCGCGTGGAGAAAATAAATAAGGAACTGACGAAAATCACCTGGACAGAAACAGCCAAAGTGAGCAACCGCTTCCCGGCTGAACTGGATGGCCTGCTTTTTGGCAATAATCCCGATAAAGGGGTATTTATGGAGAATACGTTTTTGCACCCGGAGCTTAAATTTGGCCTGTCTTTCCCCAAAGGCTGGCAAACGGCCAACGAGGCATCTACTGTGGGGGCGGCCCCCGAAGATGGTAAGGCGGCCATCCTGCTTAACCTGATGGACGAAGACCGTCCGCCCAAACAGGTGGCGGATGAGTTTGCGCAGAACTGGTACCGGCAAAACCGGCAAAAGCCTACATTGGCCGGAGCCTATACCCTTAATGGCATCCCGGGATATCATTTGGCTTATCTACTTAATGGCCAGGAGGGCAAATCATCATTGGATATTATCTGGTTTAGAATGAAGGGGGGGTATTACCGGCTGCTGGGCCTAACCCCGGAGGCTGAAGCAGATGAATTTGACCGCACGGCCAAAAGTTTGCATACCTTATCGGCAGAAGAAATAGCCGGCATCCCGGTGTATAAAATCAGGGTGGTTAGGGCAAAAGCTACTGAGTCCCTGCCGGCCCTGTCGGGTAGGGCACAAAATATTTTACGCCTTAACCTCACGGCTATTCTGAATGATGTGGAGGCAAAGGGCAACCTGCCGGACGGACAAAGGGTAAAAGTAGTGGTTGAAGAAAAGTACCGCCATTAGGTCAACGTATTTTTTCTACCAACAAGATGTCGTACCGTGAAAAATGCCCCCGCAGTTTTTGGTGAACCAGGTACATTACCCTGGCTGCTTCCTCCTCGTTGCGGCCCCAATCGTGCCTTAGTTCCAGGGTTAGCTCCTGCTCCCGGTAAAGGGCCTTGTTGACTGCATAGCCATTGTAGATAACCCGGTAGAAAGGCATAGCAATTTACGAGTTTAGATTTACGAATTTAGATTTACGAATTTAGATTTACGCGTTTAGGTTTACACGTTTAGATTTACGCGTTGGTTTAAGCCGGGCTTATTTTCTGCCGGCAATTATTTGTGCCACCACTTCCGGGTCAAGCAACGTAGAGGTATCGCCAAAGTCATCGGTAATGCCCTCACTTATCTTGCGCAAGATCCTGCGCATGATCTTGCCGGAGCGGGTTTTTGGCAGCCCGGGCACGAGCTGAATTTTATCGGGCCTGGCAATCGGGCCAATAATATTGGTTACCGTAGTCCTGATTTCCTGTTCCAGGTTTTCTTCGGTACGGCCTTCCATATTGGCAATCACGAAAGCATAAATTCCCTGCCCTTTAATATCATGCGGGTAACCCACTACAGCCGATTCGATTACTTTAGGGTGCTCATTAATGGCATTTTCTACCTCGGCCGTACCCATGCGGTGCCCCGAAACATTAATTACATCATCCACCCGCCCGAGGATACGGTAATAGCCGTCTTCATCGCGTTTCACTCCGTCACCGGTGAAATACATGCCGGGGAACTGGCTGAAATAGGTTTGCCGGCAACGTTCGTGGTCGCCATAGGTGGTCCTGATCATAGACGGCCAGGGAAATTTGATACACAAATTACCTTCCACACTATTCCCCGTAAGTTCGTTACCCTCATGGTCCACAATTACCGGCTGGATGCCCGGCAATGGCAGGGTAGCATAGGCCGGCTTGGTGGGGATAATGCCGGCAATGGGCGACATCATAATACCCCCCGTTTCGGTTTGCCACCAGGTATCTACAATCGGGCACCGGCCTTTGCCGATGTGGTCGTGGTACCAGTGCCAGGCTTCTTCGTTAATGGGCTCGCCCACGGTGCCCAGGACTTTCAGCGAACTTAAGTCTTTGCCTTCCAGCGGCTCGGTACCATAGGCTTGCAGTGCCCGGATGGCGGTAGGGGCGGTATAAAACTGGTTTACCTGATGTTTATCAACAATATCCCAGAACCGGCCGGCATCGGGATAAGTAGGCACCCCTTCAAACATCAGGGTTGTAGCCCCCGCCAGCAAGGGGCCGTAAACAATATAGGAGTGGCCGGTAATCCAGCCAACATCGGCTGTGCACCAGTAAATATCCCCGGCTTTATACTGAAAGACGTTCTCGAAAGTAAACTTGGTATAGACCATATAGCCACCACAAGTATGCACCACCCCTTTGGGCTTGCCGGTAGAGCCCGAAGTGTAGAGGATAAACAGCATATCTTCGGCATCCATTACGGTGGCCGGGCATTCGGTATCCTGGCCGGCTATGGCCTCATGCCACCAGAGGTCGCGGCCTTCCTGCATAGTAACCGGCCCGCCACTGCGCTGCAAAACAATTACTTTTTCTACCGATGGGCACCGTTCCAGGGCTTCATCCACTACGGCTTTTACCGGCACCACCTTGGCGCCACGGAAGTTCTCATCGGCAGTCAGCACCATTTTGGCCTCACAGTCAATAATCCGGTCGGCCAGGGCATTGGCCGAAAAGCCGGCAAAAACCACCGAGTGCACCGCCCCGATGCGGGCACAGGCCATCATGGCAATGGCGGCTTCGGGGGTCATGGGCATGTAAATGATTACCCGGTCGCCTTTCGTCACACCCTCGGCTTTCATGGCATTGGCAAATTCGTTTACCCGCTCATAGAGCTCCCGGTAGGTGAGGGAGATAGCGCTTTCGGCCGGGTCATTGGGTTCATAGATAATAGCCGTTTGCCCCCCTTTGGTGTAGAGGTAGCGGTCAAGCATGTTTTCGGTGATGTTCAGTTTGCCATCAACAAACCACTCTACACTGGGCTCGGTGAAGTTCCAGCGCACTACTTCGGTCCAGGGTTTATGCCAATGAAAGCTTTCGGCTACCCGGGCCCAGAACTGGTCGGGTTGTAAAACACTCTTTTGGTATTCATGGATATAGCCTGCCAGGGTTTGAATTTTGATGCTCATATTGACTGCTTACTTAGGGTACACTACTGATACGCTTGCCAAGATAATAATATCTAGGGCAAAATAGTATTGCAGACGACCAAAATAATTGGCTAATATACTTTGTTTGCTTTCAAATCAACACCTGCACCAAAATTGCTGCCAGCGCCCCCAAAAGGCTTATCCCGATTCGGTCAAATTGAAATTTATGGTGCGGGCTGCCCTCAAAAACAATGGTGGTAGAAATATGCAGAAAGCTGCCGCTTACCAGGGCAAACAGAATTTCCGCGGCTTTGGGGCTTAGGGCTACCGTGGCCGAAAAGTACACACCCAGGGGAGATGCCAGGGCAAAAACCACTAAAAATACCAGGGGCCACTGCGGCTTTTTGTAATGGCAGAGCAGCACCGTCATCATGGCAAAGGCGGCCGGCAGTTTGTGCAACACAATCCCCAGCAGCAAAGGCAGGGAACCGGCCGCAGCCGCCTCGGCAGGGTGGCCTAGCAACGAGCCTTCTAAAAATGAGTGGACCGTAAGCCCCACCAGCAACGACAAGGCCATGCCCAGGTTATGGTGGTGGTCATCCTGCGGCTGGTGCAGGTGGCCATGCTCTACCCCCTGGGTAAGGTATTCGAGCAGTTGTTGCAGGTAAAACCCCGCCAGGACAAAAACCCCGGTAGTCAGCGGGGCGGTGGTTTCGGCAAATAACCCGGGAATAACATGCACAAGGGTGATGGCAAACAAATAGGCCCCGGCAAAAGTGAGGATGCGGGTAAAGGAAAGTTTCTTTGACTCCCGGAAACAGAAAGCCAACAGCCCCCCCGCCAGGGCCGACAAAACAAGAATACCAATAGTAAACCACATTGGGCCGGTTAGTTTTGTTTCACAAAGGTAACCAAAGGCTTGAGGCCATCGGTGATATAAGTGGCAGTGCCGCCCTCCTTCGTGCTGTAAATGAGCAAGGCTTCTACCTCCGGCATTTGCGCCAGCATGGCTTTGGCTTTGTCAACCCCCATTACCATGCAGGCGGTGGCCAGGGCATCGGCCGTCATACATTCCGGGGCAAAGATGGAGGCGCTTAAAATCGACCGGGTAACCGGGTAGCCGGTGGCCGGGTCAAGAGTATGCGAATAACGGACATCATTGATAACCCGGTAATTAAAATTATTGGCCGAGGTGGCCACGGCTATGTCGGTTATATCCACAGTAGCAATAAATGCCTGGTTGAGCAGGTCGGAAGCAGGATCGATGATGCCTATACGCCAGGGCTTATTGTGGGCATTGAGCCCGGCACAGGCTACCTCCCCGCCAATCTCTACAAAATAATCGCCAATGCCCTTGCTTAGCAGAAAGTGGGCAATAACATCTACCCCATAGCCTTTGGCACTGGCACTGAAATCGAGTTGCACACGGGGGTCGTCTTTCCACACCTGCCGGTTATCAAAGTGTACCAGGCTGAAATCGGTAAAAGCCCGCAGGGAGTCAATAAAAGCCGAATCGGGGCGTATTTCTTCCCCGGGGCCAAACCCCCACGCATTTACCAGGGGCATTACGGCCGGGTTATACGCCCCCCGGCTCAAGGTGAAGATGCGCTGGCTCTCTTCCAGCACCGGCAACAGAAACGGGCTTTCATAACGCACAAAACGGCCCGCCTGGTTAAACCGGGAAAGCTCGGAGTCCGGAATATAATGGCTTAAGGCGTTATTAAAGACGACCAGCAACGAATCAATGGACGCTTTAAAGTTGCGTTCCTGATCATCTTTGTATTGAATATGATAGGCAATGGTACCGAAGGTTACCCCCTCGATCTTCATCATGGGGGTAGGCCTGCGCACATACCACACCAGCACCAGCACCAGCAATAGCAGCAGCGGTAAAACCCGCTTGCGGGAGAACATTTCCTTAACTACACTCATCGGGACAAAGTTAGCTAAAATCACCACCAAATACACTGTTGGGGCCTTGCCCCGGATAAACGGTAAAATCAACATGCGAATTACCGGGCATATCCCTATTTTAGTGAAAAATTGTTGTGGCAGATGCGAGAAGATTACCTTAGGGGCGAACCGGAAGGGCTGTCCCCCGAAGAGAAGGAGATAGAACGGGCGTTGCGGCCGGTCAACTTTGCCGACTTCACCGGTCAGTTTAAGGTGGTGGAGAACATTAAGGTTTTTGTGCAGGCGGCCAAACAGCGGGGCGAATCGCTGGATCATGTGCTGCTGCACGGCCCGCCCGGTTTGGGCAAAACCACGTTGTCGTATATTATTGCCAATGAGCTTAACTCCTCTATTAAAATTTCTTCGGGACCGGTACTTGACAAGCCCGGGGACCTGGCCGGCCTGCTCACCAACCTGGAGGAAAACGATGTGCTGTTTATTGATGAAATCCACCGCCTAAACCCGGTAGTAGAAGAATACCTGTACTCGGCCATGGAGGACTTCCGCATTGATATTATGCTGGATTCGGGCCCCAACGCCCGCAGTGTGCAACTGAGCCTGGCCCCCTTTACCCTGGTAGGGGCCACTACCCGTGCCGGCCTGCTTACCTCCCCGCTCCGGGCGCGGTTTGGCATCAGTGCGCGGCTTGAATATTATGATGCCGAGCTGATTGCCACCATCATTCACCGTTCGGCTAAAATCCTCAATACCGGTATAGATGAGGATGCCGCCAATGAAATTGCCAGGCGCAGCCGCGGTACGCCCCGGATTGCCAATAACCTGCTGCGCAGGACCCGCGACTTTGCCGAGGTGAAAGGCGATGGCCGGATTACCCGGGCTATTGCCGATATGGCCCTGAAAGCCCTGGATGTTGACCAGCACGGGCTTGATGAAATGGACAACCGCATCCTCAGTACCATTATCGAAAAATTCAAAGGGGGGCCCGTGGGGCTGACCACCATTGCCACGGCCTGTGGCGAAGAAGCCGAAACGATAGAGGAGGTGTATGAGCCATTCCTGATCCAGGAGGGGTACCTTAAGCGCACCTCCCGCGGGCGCGAAGCCACGGAGCTGGCCTATAAGCACCTGAACATTGTGCCGCCCTCACAAAACCTCGATCTATTCAAGTAAATTATTGCGGCTTTTGAATTCCTGCGAGCGCCATACGGCCATAATCAAAGCAATAGCCGCCCGGCTGGGGTTTGCCGCCTGCGGTATTGCCAAAGCCGAATTTCTGGAAGATGAGGCCCCCCGCCTGGAGCAATGGTTAAAGCATAATTATCATGGCCAGATGGGCTATATGGCCAACCATTTCGACAAGCGCCTCGACCCGCAAAAGCTGGTGCCGGGGGCAAAATCGGTGGTAAGCTTATTGTATAATTATTACCCCCAACAGGACCTGGCCCCGCAGCATGGCTATAAACTTGCCAAGTATGCCTATGGCAAGGATTATCACCAGGTGATCAAAGAGAAACTGCGGCTGTTTCTTGACCAGGCCCGGGAAGAAATAGGCGAAATAGGCGGCCGGGTGTTTGTTGATTCAGCCCCGGTGATGGAGCGCCAATGGGCCCAGCGGGCCGGGGTGGGCTGGCTGGGCAAGAACGGCCTGCTGCTGACGGCAAAAAAAGGTAGCTTCTATTTCTTGGCTGAACTGATTATTGACCTTGAGCTGGCCTATGACCAGCCGGTAACCGATCATTGCGGTACCTGTACGCGCTGTCTCGATGCCTGCCCCACGGCAGCCATTGTGCAGCCGGGGGTGGTAGATGGCAGCAAATGTATAGCGTATTATACCATCGAATTAAAAAGCCAGGAACCGATACCGGCCGGTGAACCTTTGGCAAATTGGATTTTCGGTTGCGATATCTGCCAGGATGTTTGCCCCTGGAACCGTTTTTCACGCCCACATAATGAACCGGCCTTTGCCCCTAACGAACACCTGCAAAACATGCGGCCGGCCGATTGGGAAGAAATGACGGCCGAAACTTTTGCCAAAGTTTTTGCCGGCTCGGCCGTAAAACGCAGCAAGTTTGCCGGGTTAAAGCGGAATGTCGATTTCGTGCGTAAACAATAAAAGCCTGTCTTCATTCCCGCCCCTAGCGGAACACAAAGTGCCGGAATTTGCTTACTTTTCCATAATAAACAGCTATTCAACAACCTAAATGTTATGCTATGAGCACTCCGGAAACCAGGCAGCAGGTAGAACAGCTTGTTGCCGAAAAGAAATATGACGAGGCCAAAGCGTTACTGCAATCGGCCTATAACCTAACCGAAGAGCAGGCGCTGGCTTTTATACAGAAGCTTGAACAACCCACAGACAGTAAAGCGCCAGCGCAGCCACCGGGCTGTGCGCAAAAAGCCAAAAAAGGTTGTGGCTGTATGTCGGTGCTTTTCCTTTTTCTGGCGGCCTGGGGTATCTACGGGCTATACAAGCAATACCATGACAATGTGCTGATAAAAGGCATGGTTGTAGGTTACCATACCACGGAATCTACCAATAATGACGGCAAGCTGCAAACCCATTATGCCCCCATCGTGATTTATAGTTTTGCCGGCAGCGACTATCGCGATACCCTGGATAATACCCGGCTTTCACCCGCCTTTGCGGTGAATAGCACCATTGACCTGTACATTGACCCGCAGCAACCTGAGTGGGCTACCGAGGACTCTCTTTGGGGGGCGGCCACCATGTACATACCTTTTCTGGTATTGGCCCTCCTCAGTTTTTTGGGGTACCGGTATATAGGCAAGGTGAGAATTAAATTTAACCCCTTAGGGCAAAACCTTAAAAAACTACAGGAAGTAGAGACAGCATATAAACAAGGCGGGAATGAGGAGGAAGCCCGGGAAAAGGCCATCGCCATGGCCCGCGCGAAGTTTGGCGATGGTTTTACCGAAGTTGACACCAAAACCCAAAAGATAAAAACAGTTACCCCCGCCATGGCCTTTCGCGTAGGGGCGGTCATCATTCTCGTGGGGATCGGGTTTATGTACCTAAGCTACCGGCAACACCAGCGGGGCGAAAGGCTGGCGGCCGGGGATACCGTAGTTGGCACGGTGTTGTCGGAAAGGCGCGAAACCTCACAAAACAAAACCACCGGCTACCATTATGTGATTGCCTATGAATATAAGGGTACTGCCGGGGAGTACGAAACCTCCACCCTGTTCGATAATTATAACCAGGGCGACCAGGTGGAGCTTAAAATAGACCCCGCTGACCCGGAAGAAATGGCTATTAACATGAAGGAAGACCTCTATGGCCGGGGGTTTAGCTCGCTGATATTATTTCTGCTGGCCCTTGGGGGAGGGGCCATTTATGTTGGCTTCTATCTGCGCAAGCAAAAAAAGGCCGCAGCCGGGAATGACGGGTAGTAACAATTTGTGCTTTTGTAAGATAGTGCCAGGTATTACCCATAAAAAAACCCGGCTAACCTAATAACCGGGCGTTAAAATTATTACTGTTAAACTACACTGTTGCAAAACAGCGGTTCAATATGGACCCATAAACCTGTCCGAACTTGCGATAGCACCACGCCTTGAGTTTTTGAACCTCCCTGGCAATTAGTGATGCAATTGCTTTTTTCAGCTCCTTCTCGAAGAGCTTGCGATCAAAACTCACCTTTTTTAAGATGGTCTTCACGTATTCCAGCATAAGCATTTACGTTAAGTGAACAGAACGTTTTCCTTTCAACGAAAGCATGATAACTTTCGTATTAGATGCTGAAAAGATAAAATAAATAATTGAGAATTCCAAGAATTGTCTAATTTGGCGTTTAAATGCAGAAATGGCTATGATGATGCGAAGATTTTTGGGGCTGCCTTTCGTTGTGTTACTGTTGCTGGCGGGCGTTACGTTGCAGGCCCAGGAGGTTAAAATTAAGCTTGGGCCCGACCAAATAGCTGAGAATCAGCACTTTACCATATCTATTATCGTTAGCAATGGCAGTATTAAATCGTATGACCGCTTCCCCGAAATCCCCGGTTTACGCAAAAGGGGCACTTCTTCTTCAAGCTCCACCCAAATTATCAATGGCCGGGTTTCTTCTTCGCATAGTATAATTATGACCTATACGCCTGAAAAACAGGGTAAGGTTGTCATTCCGGACTTTGCCATCACCGTAAATGGTAAAAAGGTGCATGCCCAAGGTAAAACCCTTACGGTGGGGCCACCCGTACAGCAGCGCCAGGCCGACCCGTTTACGCGCGACCCGTTTGAAGATTTTTTTGGCCGCAGAGGCCAGCCCCAGGAGTTTGTGGATATTAAAGAGGATGCTTTTCTGGCCCTGACCACCGACAAGAAAGAAGTGTATATCGGGGAAGGCTTTACCGCTACCCTGGCGTTTTACGTGGCCGTAGCCAACCGGGCCCCCCTGCAATTTTACGACCTGGGCCGCCAGTTGAGTGTTATCCTGAAAAAAGTAAAGCCGCAAAATTGCTGGGAAGAAAATTTTAACATCGAAAAAATCAACGGCCTGCCCATCGAGATCAACGGCAAGCAATATACCCAGTACAAAATTTATCAGGGGGAGTTTTATCCTTTAAATACCGAGGATATTGTCTTTCCGCAGATTGGCCTGGAGATGATCAAATACAAGGTAGCCAAAAACCCTTCCTTTTTTGGCCAGAACCGAAAAGAAGGATTTAAAACTTTTTACTCGCGGCCGGTAACCGTAAAGGTAAAGGACCTGCCGCCCCACCCACTTAAAGACCAGGTTGCCGTAGGCCACTTCCGGCTGAAAGAAACCATTGATAAGACCGCTTTGCGTACCGGCCAGAGCTTTGCCTATACGTTCAACATCTATGGCGAAGGTAACGTGTCGGCCATCGCCCCGCCAAGGATTCCCAAATCACCGGATATTGAGTTTTACAAGCCCAATATCGAGCAGTCCATCCGCAGGAGTAATAACCGGGTTACCGGGGCCAAGTCGTTTAGCTATTATGGTATCCCGAATGAGCCGGGCACCTATAATCTGGGCGATTATTTTCAGTGGGTTTTCTTTAACACCCGCAAGCAGGATTACGATACCCTGCAAGCGCAGGTGGTAATTAATGTAACCGGGGAGAGCCGGAAAAATGAGACCATCATTGCCAACGACCTGGGTAGTTTTTATGACCTGATTGAGGTGGAGGACAACACGCTGATGCGCCAGAATGATTGGGACAAGATTAAAATAGTGGCAAATGGCTTTATTTTGCTAATTTTGGCAGCCTCGGCCTACGTTATTTTTAAAAAATAAATGCATAATACTTTTGGTAACCTCTTTCGTATCACCTCTTTCGGGGAATCCCACGGCCCGGGTGTGGGGGTGGTTGTTGATGGCTGCCCGTCCGGCCTGGCGCTCGATATGGCCAGGATTCAGCACGATCTTAACCGCAGGAAACCCGGGCAATCGGCTCTGACCACAGCCCGTAAAGAAGCCGATGCCTTTGAAATTTTGTCCGGGGTTTTTGCCGGCAAAACTACCGGGGCGCCCATCGCTATCTTAATCAAAAACAGCGATGCCCGTTCGCAGGATTATAGCCATATTGCCGAAAAATACCGTCCTTCGCATGCCGATTATACCTATCAGGAAAAATACGGCCTCCGCGATTACCGTGGCGGGGGGCGCTCATCTGCCCGCATCACAGCCGGGTGGGTGGCTGCCGGGGCTATTGCCAAACAGGTTATTGCCGGGCTGGGCATACAGTCGCAGGCCTATGTAAGCCAGGTGGGGGATATTGTGCTGCCCGCCACCTATTCCGCGCAGGAACTGGCGGCCCTTAACGAAAACGATGTGCGCTGCCCCGACCCGGAAGCTGCCGGGGAAATGACAGCCCTGATCAAAAAGGTGAAAAAAGCAGGCGATACCGTTGGCGGAGTGGTAACGGGCCTGATCTCAGGTGTGCCGGTAGGTTTGGGCGAGCCGGTGTTTAATAAGTTACATGCCCGGCTGGGGATGGCCATGCTGTCGATCAATGCCGTTAAAGGCTTTGACTACGGCAGTGGCTTTGCCGGGGTAAAGCTGCGGGGTTCGCAACATAACGATATTTTTGTGCAGACAGAAAGCGGGGTTAAAACCAAAACCAACTACTCTGGGGGCGTGCAGGGGGGCATCAGCAATGGCCAGGATATTTATTACCGGGTAGCCTTTAAGCCCGTGGCTACCATCATGCAGGACCAGGACAGTATTGATAAGGCCGGCAACAAAGTTACCGTGCAGGGCAAAGGGCGCCACGACCCCTGTGTAGTGCCCCGGGCCGTGCCGATTGTGGAAGCGATGGCCGCCCTGGTCATGGCCGACTTTGTATTGATCAACCAATCAACTAATTTGGGCGGATAAAATTTTTTATATGAAAAAGATGGCCCTGCACACCAAGATTTTAATCGGCATGACGCTGGGATTAATTTTTGGCATGATTGCTATTCAGTTTCCCTGGCTTGGCGGCTTTACCCTGGATTATATCAAACCTTTCGGCACTATTTTTATCCGTTCCCTGAAAATGGTGGCGGTGCCGTTAGTGCTGGCTTCGCTGATTATCGGTGTGGCCAATATTGGCGATATTTCCAAACTCTCGCGCATGGGCGGTAAAACCCTGGGGATATTTATTATTACCACGGTAATATCCATTGCCATCGGCCTGTCGCTGGTGGCGGTGTTAAAACCCGGGCATAAGCTGCCTGAAGAAACCCGGCAAAACCTGATGTCGTTGTATGATGCCACTGCGGAAAGCAAGATTTCGGTAGCCGCAGAGGTAAAAACCCGCGGCCCCCTGCAGCCTTTGGTGGAGATGGTGCCCGACAACGTGTTTCTGGCCGCAACCAATAACGGCCGCATGTTGCAAATTGTATTTTTTGCCTTGCTGGTAGGGGTGGCCCTGCTGCAAATACCCAAAGAAAAAGGCACCACGGTGTTGAGTTTCTTCAACGGCCTGAATGAAGTGGTCATCAAAATAGTGCAATACATTATGCTGCTGGCGCCCTACGGGGTGTTTGCCCTGATTGCCGCCTTGATTGTGGAAATTGCCGGAGACCAGCCCGAAAAGGCCTGGGAGTTGTTATATGCCTTACTCTGGTACACCATTACCGTGGTACTGGGCTTATTTATCATGATGGTTGCCATTTACCCCATCCTGATTCGCTACTTCTCCAAAATCAGCTACCTCGATTTCTTCAAAGGCATCCGGCCGGCCATGTTGCTGGGGTTTAGCACCAGTTCCAGCACCGCTACCTTGCCGGTGACCATGGACAGGGTGGAGAAGCACCTCGGGGTATCGGAAGAGGTGAGCAGTTTTGTGCTGCCGCTCGGGGCTACCATAAATATGAACGGCACCAGCTTATACCAGGGGGTGTCGGCTATCTTTATTGCCCAGGCCCTGGGGCTGGAGCTTTCCATAGCCGCGCAGTTGGCCATTGTGCTTACCGCCACCCTGGCTGCGGTGGGTACGGCCGGGGTGCCGGGAGCAGGCCTGGTAATGCTGGTAATCGTGCTGGAAGCAGCCGGTATCCCGGCCGCAGGCATTGCGCTGATTATGGCCCCCGAAAGAATCCTGGATATGGTGCGTACCATGGTGAATATCACCGGGGATGCTTCGGTATCGGTGGTGGTGGCTTCTACCGAAGGGGAACTGGATGTTGAGTTTGCCAAAAAACATGTAAATGAATAAAAACAGTTGGCGGCCGGGGCCGCGCAAATAA
This sequence comes from Cyclobacteriaceae bacterium, assembly GCA_026989505.1. Lineage (GTDB taxonomy): Bacteria > Bacteroidota > Bacteroidia > Cytophagales > Cyclobacteriaceae > S012-113. Next base: position 2,386 of record JALSJF010000244.1, on the reverse strand, counting down.
ATAACGCATGAAAAAATTACCTATTCACATTAAAATCCTTATCGGCCTGGTACTGGGGGTTGTTTGGGCTTTTATCTCCAGTTCGCTGGGGTGGAATGATTTCACCATCAAATGGATTGACCCCTTCGGCACTATTTTTATCCGCCTGCTTAAATTTATTGCCGTGCCGCTGGTATTGTTCTCTATTATTGGTGGGGTGGCCGGGCTCAGCGATGTATCCAAACTTGGCCGGCTGGGGGGCAAAACCCTGGGGGCCTATATGGTTACCACCGTGCTGGCCGTAGGCGTAGGCCTGCTGTTTGTTAATATTATTAAGCCTGGCACCTATATGGATGAGGAGCAGCGGATAAAAAACCGCTTGTCGTTTGAAATGTGGTTGCAGGAGAATAATATGGGGCCGGCCCATGACGGCAAATCGTATTTGAATGATCCGGCCTATGCCCAATACCTCACCGAATCGCAAATGGCTAACAAGCTTAGCGAAGAGCAGCAGCGGGATATTCAGGAAAAAATGGAGGCGGCCCGGGAGCAGAAAGAAAGCAGCCCGTTGATGTTTATTGTGAACATGGTGCCCGAAAATGTGCTGCTGTCTATCTCCAACAACCGGCTGATGCTGCAGGTAATTTTCTTTGCCATCTTTTTCGGCATCACCATCGTCTTAATCCCCAAGGAAAAGGCAGCCCCGATAATCGCTTTTGTTGACGGGGTAAATGCCATCTTCATAAAGATGGTGGACCTGGTCATGAAAGCGGCCCCTTTCTTTGTGTTTGCCTTGCTGGCCGGGGTAGTGGCCAAAATGGCCAATACCCCTACGGAGGTGTATGAAATATTCAAGGGCCTGGGGTCTTATGCCCTTACCTTGCTGGGGGGGCTGGCCTTTGTGGTTTTTATTATGTACCCGGGCATATTGAAGCTATTCGTACCCAAATTAAAATACCGGGAGTTTTTCAAAAATATGAGCCCGGCCCAGTTTCTCGGCTTTTCCACCAGCTCCAGTGCCGCCACCCTGCCGGTGACGATGGAGTGTGTGGAAGATAACATGGGCGTGCCGAAGAGTATTTCCAGCTTTGTGCTGCCGATTGGCGCTACGGTAAATATGGACGGCACCAGTTTGCACCAGGCGGTGGCGGTGATTTTTATGGCCCAACTGCATATGGTAGATTTAACCATCGGCCAACAACTCACCATTGTGTTTACCGCTTCCCTGGCTTCCATCGGGGCGGCAGCGGTGCCCAGTGCCGGCCTGATTATGATGATCATCGTCTTGCAATCGGTAGGGCTTAACCCCGCCTGGGTAGCCATTATTTTCCCCATCGACCGGCCACTGGATATGTGCCGCACGGTAGTAAATGTAACCGGGGATGCCACGGTTTCTACGCTCATCGCCAAATCGGAAGGGGAGTTGCCCAAGTATTCATAGCAGAATTGCCGTAAATAGTTTACCTTTGCTATTTAGAAACATTCTTAATTATACGTTATGGCTTCGCAAGATAAGGCACCGCAAAGGGTAGTAACCATTTATACCGAATCGAACCCAAACCCCAACTCGATGAAATTTGTGGCCAACTTTATGTTGGTAGAGGAAGGCAAAAGTTATGATTTCCCCGACCGCAAGTCAGCCGAACAGGCCCCGCTGGCGTTTAACCTGTTTGAAAACTTCAGCTTTGTGGAGCGGGTGTTTTACATGAATAATTTTATTACCGTAACCAAAAACGACCTGGTTGACTGGGATGATGCCCGGCTGCTGGTCAGCAATTATATTAAATATCACCTGGAACAAAACGAGCCTTTGCTGGAGCAAGACCGGGCAGAGGCCGCAGCGCCAGCCTCCGGTGAAGAGGGAGAAATTGTCGGCAAAATAAAAGATGTGCTGGATGAATACATTAAACCGGCCGTAGAAATGGATGGCGGGGCCATTACCTTTGATTCCTACAAAGATGGGGTAGTAAAAGTGTTGTTGCAAGGTTCGTGCAGCGGCTGCCCTTCAAGTACCATTACCTTAAAAGCCGGTATTGAGAGCCTGCTCAAACGGGCTATCCCCGAAATCCGGTCGGTAGAGGCTACGGATGTGTAGCCCGCGCAGTAGGGTAAGTTAGCTCTTGTTAAGACGGGCCTTTTGCCTGGTGATTTTGGCATGGAGCGGGGTGGTAAACCTAACCCGGATTATTCACGAAAATCGTGAATAATGACGTAAATTAACCGCCAAACGATTGTTTGTCAGTTAATTACATCAGGGTTAACCCTGATGAGTGCAAAATATTTTACCCTCAAATTTGGGTCATGCTTAATCTTTGGCTCATCCTGTATTTTGTATATAACATGTTGTTTTACACTATTTTGCAGTTCATCAGCCCTGCGGGCGAAAAATTCTTATGAATTTTTCGGG
>JALSJF010000243.1 GCA_026989505.1 Cyclobacteriaceae bacterium | reverse complement strand
CATTTCTGTTGATGTTAAAGGTGAGAAACACAATTATGCCCCAAACCGTGAGCCTGAAGGCCATAGCTTTTATGCTTTCGGGGGCTACGGTCGCCTTGGATAAGGTAAACAGCAATAGCAGCACACCCGCATGGCCTACCATGATGGCGGTGCTTAAGGCGCGGCCCGGGCGCTGACGTAGCCAGAGCAGGCAGGCTGCAACCAAAGAAAATACCCCGAACAGAACATTATAGCCAACCAGCCAGGGGAGCACATGATAATCAGGTACGGCCCTACCCAACAACACCCGCGATCCGGCTACTACTGACATCGCCCCGGTTAAGGCAGCCAGTACGGTGGAAAATATCCTGCTCAGGTTTTTCATTGTTTTGTGACCGAATTTGTAGTTTATAACCCTTTTGTCATGGCCCGTTGGGTAAATTTTTCATCCCCGAGGCCAACTTCAATCCGGATATTGCTCAGAGTAATGACTGTTTTATGGTCTTTCTGCACATTTTTCATTTCCTGTATCACAATAGTCCAGTACCCCTGAAGCTTTTGGTAGTCCGTTATCGATAAGGTTTTCAGCAACTCCTCGTCCTCATCATAAAATTCAATTTTCAGGGGGATCCACTTATCTTTGATTATCCAGGCTACACGTTTGCTATATTGCCCTTCTTCTACAGGCACACTTGCTATCACATAGCACAACTCACCATTCAGGGTTTCGGTTTTCAGCAACGTGTGCTCATCTTTATTCGGACTGCGCTTTTCCAAATCTTCATAGGTAAAGTCAGAACCCATGAAATAGTCCTCTTTGTTGCCGCCTGAAATCCGCTTCACTTTTTTCAAGGCGGGCAGGTATAACCACTGGTCGTCATCCCGGTCATCGTCATAGCTGTAATTTAAAAACGAGGTGTTTTTTACATCGGCCGGGGCTTTAAAAAACATTATTTTCTTTTCTACTTCACCGTAATCTTTAAAGTACTGGTGCAGGTAACGTACCCTTTCTTTGCCTTTGGCATTTATCAGGGTCATGGTCATATCCGACTCCCCGTCTTTGGGGGTTGCGCGGTTGTACACTTTCCAGGCGATTTCGGTGGCGTTCTGGGCCATTATTGCCCGGGGCAGGAAGGTTGCCATCATTAGGATGATAGCTAAGCCAGGTTTTAAAGCAATTGTTTTCATGATTTTTATCTTCTTGATTAAACTTTAATTTTCTTATTTTTTCTTTTTGAAATAGATATCAGACATATATAAAATGATGAACATGATGGTGATGGTGCCCACAAAGCTGGTAAACATGTTCAGGGAAACGATAGCCCCCAGCGCCTGGTTAGGCACAAATTCCGACAGGAGGAGCACCAGGAAGCCGGCAATGACCACCACTGCGTTAAACAGCAGGGCGCGACCGGAATGGGCCATGGTTTTGCGTACCGTTACCTCCTTATCTCCGGTAAGCAGGGCATTGATTTTGTAGCGGTCAATAAAGTGCACGGCATAGTCAATACCAATGCCCACCGCTATGCTTGAGATCAGGGCGGTGGTGGTTTCCAGTGGAATATTCAGCCAGCCCAACACCCCGAATGATATGATGGTGGTAATAACAATGGGTACGGTGCCAATAATGCCCACTTTTATACTTCTGAACATAAACGACAGCAAGGCCAGCACAATAACCAGGGAGTAGGCCAGGCTCTTTATCTGGCCGATAAGTATCAGGTCGTTGAATACCAGTGAGGTGTAACCGCTGCCGGCAAAGTTCATCTTAATGCCGATTTGGGCAAAAGCACCTTCGTAGGTACGCAGGTAGTCGATAATGGCATTTAGGGTTTTTGAATTGTCGGTTTTCACCTGCAAGCTGTAGTTGCCGGATTGAAAGTCGGTATCGACTACCTCCCAGAGATTATCGGGGTCACCGCTCATCTCGTACAACAGGATATACTGGGCAATCAGGTCCTGATCATCAGGAATGGTATTAAACTCCTCCCGGTCTTCGTTCAGCACCTTGTTCATCCGCCTGATGAAATCATTTATGCTCAGGGCACCCCCGATTTCTGGAAACCTGGCTTCGGTTTCACGGGTCATTTTTTCGGCCATCTTTAATACTTGCGGGTTTTTAAAGGCATCGGCTTCCTTGGCTTCCAGGATTACATTGATATTGGTAGTGCCCATAAAATGTTCATTGACAAAGGCATCGGTTTGCACAATTTGATGCGACTTGGGGAACCGCTCCAAAAAGCTGGAATTGATCCATACTTTGGTCATGCCATAGCCGAAGAAGGCCACGAAAATTACCGTCCAGACCGAAAATATTTTGCGATAACGGACCATCAGCCGGCCGTACAGGGCTGCCCCGCGGTTAAAAAACGACCCTTCTTTTGGTTGCAGGCGGGCACGGGGGAGACCGGCTGCCTGGATACCGGCCGGAATGAAGATCAGCGACAGGGCCATGGCAAACAATACCCCCAGGGCGGAGAATACGGCAAAGTATTTAATCGGGTAAACATCCGAAGTTATCAGGGTTAGAAAGCCTACGGCCGTGGTTACGGAGGTCATCACTACCGGTTTCCACATCTCTGTGACCATATTAGTAATTATATGCTCTTTGGATTTCCCCGTATTTTGCTGCCGGTAAAGCTGCAAATGGCTGAACATGTGAATACCATCGGCCACACCAATGGCAATTAGCAGGATGGGGATGAGGGTAGTAGGGGCGTAGATGGGAATACCGAGGGCCGCCATGATGGCAAATGACCAGATAGCGGATACCAGGACTAAAAACAACGTAATTATGGTGGCTTTCAGGCTGCGTAAAACTATCATCAAAACAAGTACGATCAGCAGCATAACCACCGGCATCATGGTTTTCATGTCTTGCGGCATGATGATGCCCATGGTGCCTTCAATGATGGGTTGCCCGGCCACATATACGTTGTCGCCATCACCGTTAAACGATTCACTCAGGTTAAGGATTTCGTGATAGAACGCTTCGGTAAATACGTCATCATCTATTTTGGCAATAATCAGGGTGGCCGTGGCATCGTGCGCTACCAGCCGCCCATAGACCATTTCGTTGGTAGTTACGGCTTGCCTGAGGGCGCTGAGTTTTTCCGGGGTGTTTGGTACCCTTTTGTAGAAAGGGTTAACCTCCAGGCCTTCTTCGGAACCAATGATATTATCGGCCGTGTAGAGAGAAGTTACATCGGCCTTATCTACCTCGGGCATTTTACCCAGGGCCTTGGTAAGGTCTTTAACCTTTTGCAGGGTCTGGGGGTTGTATATGCCCTGTTTGTTCTCAAGGGCAATCACAATGGCATCGCGGATATCAAATTTTTCCTCGGCCATATCGCTATACACAAAAGCCGGGTGTTCCCTGGGCATGTATTCGTCCAGGTCGGTTTCGATATAAACCTTTTTTACCAGTACCCCTACCGCAAGGGCTGTGAGCAACAAGGTGATAATCAGGACTGCTTTGTGGTACTTAAGTGTTAGTTCAGTAATTTTTTTCATTGTTGATTATAGATTTAATAGTGAACACTCACTAACTTAATGGATAAATTTTTTTAGGTAGTAGGTTGGATTAATAAATTCAATGTTTGCCACAATTCTTTCCCTTTGGCGGCCAGGTCAAAACTAAAATCGGATAAGCGCCACTGCAATACGGTAAACCGCATACTGCCGAGGATAATGGAGGCTAACTGTTCGCTGGCAATATCACTCCGGATGCTGCCATCGGCCATTCCTTCGGCCAGGATGTTCATCACTAATTTTTTCTTTTGTGTGAGTAACCTGTTTACCGTGGCCGAAAGTTGCTGATCGTACTGAAAACTTGTTTCCGCAAAAATAACCATAATCACGGCCGGTTGCTGAACGAATAAGTTGAACTGAAAATTGATTAACTGCTGAATTTTAGCCGCTCCGTTGGTTTGTGCCGCCAGAAAAGGCTCCAGGCCGCTGCGCATCTTGCTGCGGAAATACTCCAGGACCGAAACAAGAATTTCTGTTTTACCACTAAAATGCCGGTAGAGGGCCGGCTCGGAAAAGCCAACTTCATCAGCCAGATGTTTGGTGGTAACATTCTGAATGCCCTTTGTGCCTATTAATTTGGTGGCCGCTTCAATGATCTCAATTTGCCGGGGAGTGAAATCCATACGGCAAAGTTAGTTAACACTAACTAATATCCAAATTTTTTAATGATTTTTTTAACATAGTTTAACCCGAAAAATTCTGATGAATTTTTCGCCCAGAGGGCTGATGCCCTGCAAAATACTGTAAAACAACAGGTTATGCACAAAACACAGCATAAACCCAAGATTAAGCATGGCCAAATTTGCGGGTAAAATATTTTGCCCGCATCGGGGTTAACCTGTGCCGGCAAATAACACAGGAGGTAACCATGCTATTATGTACCGTTTATCAAAATTTATGCCCTTGCGACCGCAGCCATTGGCGGGCATAGAAATTTTTTTTACATTTGTAAAATGTTCAAAGCCAAAAATATCCTGTTTTTGCTGATCGGAGGTATTATCCTCCTGCATTCGGTCATTTCGCACCGGCATATACATTATGCAGGTAGTGGCTGCGAACTGCGTGTGCCGCAAAAAAGCATTACCCTGTTTGATGGCATTAGGTTTACGCTTGCCGTAGATCATGGGGAAGGCCACCTTGAGCATTTTCTCAACTCCTCCCTCGATATTCCGGTAGTAAGCCTTACCGCCATCCTCACGCATAACTTTGTTTATCTTCCGGCAGCCCGGCATTTTATCCTTAAAGAATCTGTTCAGCCCGGGTTAAACCTGCCGCCCGATCCCCTGCGCGGTCCGCCTGCGCGTAGTTAAGCCCCGCCCGGTATTGGCGGGCAAGCCGGTGTTACCGGTTATTGAACCCTCAATTTCGCTTTACTATTCCCTTTGTTATGATTAGCAGAATTATAGCGTTTTCGCTAAAGAATAAATTTGTTATCGGCCTGAATGTAGTGGCCATGATTATTACCGGCATCTGGGCTATGCGCAACCTGGCTATTGACGCGGTGCCCGACATCACCAATAACCAGGTACAGGTGGTTACCGTGTCGCCTTCGTTGGTGCCCCAGGAAATCGAGCAGTTTATCACCTATCCGGTAGAAATGGCCGTGGCCAATATACCCGATGTGGTGAAGGTACGGTCAATTTCGCGTTTTGGTTTGTCTGTAGTGACCATAGTTTTTGCTGATAAGGTACCTATTCTGGATGCCCGCCAGTTTGTGAAAGAGCAGTTGGCCATTGCCGAAGCGGAGATCCCCCCCGGCCTGGGCACCCCGGAAATGATGCCCATTACCACCGGCCTGGGGGAAATTTATCAATATACCCTGGTAGTGGATGAGGCCCACCGCCATTTGTATAATGCCATGGAACTGCGTACCATCCAGGACTGGATTGTTAAACGTCAGCTAAACGGTATTAAGGGCATTATCGAGATCAGCAGCTTTGGCGGCTACCTGAAGCAATACGAAATAGCCGTTGACCCCAAGAAACTCAGCGAGTTGGAAGTAACCATTACCGAGGTGTATCAGGCCCTGCAGCGCAATAACCAGAACTCGGGCGGCAGTTATATCGAGCAGGGGCCGAATGTGTATTATATCCGCACAGAAGGGATAGTGAAGGATTTTAGCGACATCGAAAATATTGTTATCAGACAAAACAATGGGGTGCCCGTTTTGGTGAAAAATATTGCCACGGTAAAATATGGCTACCCGCCCCGTTTTGGCGCCATGACCATGGATGGCAAAGGTGAAACAGTGGGGGGTATTACCCTTATGCTGAAAGGGGCCAATTCCTCTGCAGCCATAGAAAACGTGCACCAACGCATTGCCCAGGTGCAAAATTCCCTGCCCGAAGGGGTGTCTATCCAGCCTTATCTCGACCGCTCGGTGCTGGTGGGCAAGACCATCAGTACGGTAAAAACCAATTTGCTGGAAGGGGGGGTGATCGTAATTTTTGTTTTGATCCTGTTACTGGGTAACCTGCGGGCCGGGTTAATTGTGGCCTCGGTAATCCCGTTATCCCTGCTGTTTGCCTTTATCATGATGCAGATTTTTGGCGTATCGGCCAACCTGATGTCGTTGGGGGCGCTTGATTTTGGTATTGTCATAGACGGGGCGGTGATTATCATTGAATCGGTACTGCATTTTATGCATCGCAACTACCTCGGCAAGCGGCTGAGCCAGCCGGAGATGGATGAAGCCATTAAAGTAACCTCGGCCAACATAATTGGCTCAGCGGCTTTTGGGGTATTTATTATCCTGATTGTATTTGTACCGATTATGACCCTGACCGGTATTGAAGGTAAAATGTTTGGCCCTATGGCGCAAACGGTGGCCTTTGCTATTTTGGGTGCCTTTATCTTGTCTATCACCTATGTGCCGGTGGCCGCCAGCCTGGTGCTGGGTAAGCAGATTAAAAGAAAAGATTCCATTGCCAACCGTATTGTCAACTTCCTGAAGCGGTTGTACCGCCCTTCCCTAGAATTTGCCCTAAAAGTACCCTATATCGTTATTTCACTGGCGCTAGCCGTACTGGTTTTTGCCGGGGTAGTATTTGCGCGCATGGGGGCGGAGTTTATCCCCACCCTGGAGGAGGGCGACCTGGCTATGCAAATGACGTTACGGCCGGGCAGTTCGCTGGCGGCCAGCATCCGCACCAGCACCCGGGCCGAAAAAATCCTGCTGGCCAATTTTCCCGAGGTAAAACATGTGGTGTCTAAAATTGGTACGGCAGAGGTGCCCACCGACCCCATGGCGGTAGAGGAAGCCGATATCATGATCATTCTGAAAGAGAAGGAGGCCTGGGTGTCTGCCCGTTCACGAGAGGAACTGGTGGAAAAAATGAAAGCTAAGCTATCGGTAATTAAGGCGGCCTCTTTTGAGTTTACCCAGCCTATCCAGTTACGCTTTAATGAACTGATGACCGGTGCCAAAACCGATGTGGCCGTGAAAATCTTTGGCGATGATGTGGAGGTATTGTATAATGAGGCGCAAAAAGCTGCCAGGATTATTGCTGCTGTTGACGGTGCCGGTGATGTAAAAGTTGAGCAAACCGCAGGCCTGCCACAAATGAGGGTGAGCTTTAACCGTGAAAACATGGCTTTCCATGGCCTCGACATCCAGACCCTTAACCAGGTAATCCGTGCGGCTTATGCCGGAGAGGTGGCCGGGGTGGTGTATGAGGGCGAGCGCAGGTTTGCCATGGTCATCCGGCTGGCGAAGCGCGACTTCTTTAAGCTAAGCCGGCTTTTTGTCCTGAACGCCCAGGGTAAAATGGTGCCGTTGTCGGAGCTGGCAAGCATGGAGGTAAAGAACGGCCCAATGCAGATTACCCGGGAAGATGCCCACCGCAGGATAGCGATAGGAGTGAACATCCGCAACCGCGATGTAGCCAGCTTTATCAAGGAGGTAGAAGAAAAGCTCAGTTCGGGCCTTCAATTGCCACCGGGCTATTATATCAAATACGGTGGCCAGTTTGAGAACCTGGAAGCGGCCAAAGACCGGCTGGCCATTGCTGTGCCCGTTTCGCTGGGGCTGATATTTGTGCTGCTGTTTTTTGCTTTCGACTCCTTTAAGTACGCTATCCTGATTTACACTACCGTGCCCATGTCGGCCATAGGCGGGGTGTTTGCCCTTTACCTGCGCGATATGCCGTTCAGTATCTCGGCCGGGGTAGGCTTTATTGCCCTGTTTGGGGTGGCGGTACTTAATGGTATTGTGTTGATCAGCTATTTTAATCAATTGAAAAAAGAAGGAAAAATGCGTGTGAAAGAAATTGTCCTCGAAGGCGGCCTGGCCCGGTTGCGGCCGGTGATAATGACGGCTGCGGTAGCCTCTATGGGCTTTTTGCCGATGGCCTTATCCACTACGGCCGGGGCCGAAGTACAAAAGCCCCTGGCTACGGTAGTTATCGGAGGGTTGCTCTCCTCTACCTTGCTGACCCTGATTTTATTGCCGATAATTTACCGCCTGGCCGAAGAGAAAATTAACTTCGGCATTGGCCGGAGGAAAGCAATTATTTTGCTGCCCCTGGTAATGGTGTCATTGTTTCCCGGTAAGACCGATGCCCAGCCGCTCACCCTCGGGGCCGCCATCGATTCGGCCCTTAGCCGCAACCAGTTGCTTAGCAATGCGGGGCTGGCCATAGAACAGGCCGAAAACCGCAGGAAAGCTTCGGTAGCGCTGGGGCCAACCTCGGTTGACCTGGGGTATGGTCAGATTAACTCGGGCATTAACGATACTTTCCTGGAAATAACCCAAAATTTTGGCAACCCTTTGCAACAGGCCAAAAACGGTAAGGCCAATAAAATCGGGGTAGCAGTGCAAAGCGAAACAGCCCGTCTGCTGAAACGGCAACTGGTGCGAGACGTAAAACTGGTTTGGCAGGATTTATTGTTCCGGCAGGCAGTAGTTGAACAGTATCGCCAGCAAATTGAAATACTGAAGCAATATCATGCAAAAGCCGTACATAAGCAACAGGCCGGTGATGTAAGCCAGGCAGAGCTGGGCTTGATTGTTATGGAGCAAAGCGACCTCTACCGGCAACTGGCCCTGGCCGAGATTGATTACAGCGATGTAGTAAATTCATTTAAGCAGCTTACCAAAATAACGAAAGTGGGTGAACTGGCTGATTCGTTAACCTTAATGCCTTTTGATGTTAAGGCTATTGCCGCGGAGTTTGACCAAACATTGCTGGCACCCTACGTAGCCAACACGCAATTTAACCTGGCCAGGGTTAAGGCAGCAAGTGCCGGCTATTTTCCGGAGATTAAACTGGGCTATTTTAACCAAAGCCTTGATGGCATCAAGGGCTTTCAGGGGGTCAGGGGAGGGGTGGCCCTGCCCTTATGGTTTAAACCGCAAAAACAGGCTGTGGATATCGCCAGGCTTACGGCACGCAGGGCCGCAAACGAACAGGCTTACCAGGCTGATCAATACCGGTTTCAATACCAAAATGCCGTTGATAAACTTTTGAAAATCAAGCAAGTATATGATAGCAGCCTTGATGATTGGGGCCGCCATAATACCGCCCTGGTCAAAGCCGTGGAAACAGAATTGATGCTCGGGGAGATAGACTATTTTAAGTATGTGCAAATAACTAACCGGGTGCTGGCTACGGCCATCAACCGCTATGAATTAATCAACCGACTAAACAAAGCGATAATTACAGTTGACTATTTTAACCATGAATAAAATCAAAAAAACATTTATTTTAAGCGCCCTTGTTTTCGGGGCCTGCCAGCCGGATGCCGGCCAACAACCTGCAGTAAAACCCGGGAGTGGTTTGCCGGTAACAGAAGCTATTGTGTACACCCAAATAGCCCGGCAACTGATTACTGATGTGGTGGAATGTACCGGTAAAATAGATGTGCCGCCCAACCAGCGGGCCGCGGTTTATGCCCCTATTGGCGGTAGGGTGACTAATATCAGGGTGCTCCCGGGCGACCTGGTGCAAAAAGGCCAGCAATTGTTCTCGCTCGTGCACCAGGATATTGTTAAAGTACAGGAGGAGTACCTGGTGGCCCAAAACGACTTTGCGTTGCAGCAGGTT
>JALSJF010000242.1 GCA_026989505.1 Cyclobacteriaceae bacterium | reverse complement strand
TCTATCGCGATCAGGTGGCGCTGATCTATTTTCGTCATCGGCAGGCGCAACTGTTATTAGCCCCCGGGGCCAGCGTAACGCAGGCCGCTGCCGTCCTGAAGCATGTACGGGCCGGGGGCAAAACACCTCTGGGCAGCGCTTTGCTTAAAACCATCGATCTGGTGAAAAAAAATAATGCCCAACGAACGGCCCCGGGTACAGTGTTAATCCTGTTTACGGATGGCAAGGCCAACCAGCCCTGCCATACGCAGGAAGGGCAAGACCCGGCCACCGTGGCCCAAAATGAGCTTAAACCGATCTGCGGGATGCTGAGGGAAGAAATTTCGGCTTGCCTGGTGTTTGATACCCGTATTGGCAAAATGGAAAACCCCTATGGCCTGGAACTGGCCGGGATGCTGGGGGCCCGCTATATCCGTCTGCCCAGGGCAACGACCGAAGAAGTGATGGATATTGTGGAGGGTAAAGCCCGGGTTTTAAGGTAAAACTAAGCCAGGGTAAACCCCAGCCGTACCAAATCCTGCCAGAAAGAAGGGTAGGATTTGTTTACTACTTCGGCATGGTCAAATTCAACATCCATTTTGGTAGCCAGGGCGGCAAAGGCCATCGCCATCCTGTGGTCGTCATAGGTGTTGATGGCTACTTTGCTGAGGGTAGCCAACTGCGCGGACGGGGCCGGTACCAGGCGCCAGCCATCGGCTTGCTCAATAAAGTCAGCCCCTATTTTTTGCAGCTCGGTTTTGATGGCTGCAACCCGGTCGGTTTCCTTTATTTTCAGGGTTTGCAGGCCTTTGAAAAGGCATTCATTGCCATTTAAGGCGCATAACACGGCAAAAGTTTGCGCCAGGTCGGGGCAGTTGATAAAATCGATGGTTGCTGGCGGGGAAGCAGGCACTTTGGTTAATACCGCCATGCCTTCGGCAAAGCGGGTGGCCACCCCAAAACCGGCCATCAGGTTGGCCAGTACACTATCGCCCTGGAGGGAATGTGGCCGCAAGCCGCGGATACGTAACTCCCCTAGCGCGGAGAGGGCAAAAATGCTGTACCAGTAGCTGGCCCCTGACCAGTCGGCCTCTACTTCGTAGGGGGCATACCGGTAGGCTTGCGGCCCGACATGATAGGTTTGGCCATTCGCGGCAACCTTTACGCCAAAATGCTGCATGAGGGTCAGGGTCATGGTAATATAAGGGGTGCTCACCGGCCGGCCGGTGAGGGTCAGCTTTAGCCCTTGCGGTAGTTTTGGGGCAATCATGAGTAAGGCTGAGATGTACTGGCTGCTTACCTCACTGGCAATGGCCAGGGTAGTGGTTTTTTGCCGGCTGAGGCCGCTGATCTGCAGGGGCGGATAGCCTTCTTGTTCAAGGTATGTTATCTCCGCCCCTAATTGACGCAGGGCATCCACCAATAAGCCAATGGGCCGTTGTTTCATCCTTGCCGTGCCGGTTATTTGTACATTTTGTTTCTTTACCGATAAGTAGGCCGTCATAAAACGCATTACCGTACCGGCATCATGGGCATTGTAAACAGAGGGGTCGCTTTGCAGTAATTCCTGCATGATCCGGGTGTCGCGGGCGGTGGCCAGGTTATTGATAGGCCCTGGTGTAGCACACAGGGAATTGATTATCAGGGCCCGGTTACTTTCGCTTTTCGAGCCTGGCAGCGGAATAGTGCAATTGTTTAAAACGGTGGACTTGCGAATAATTGTTTTTTTCATGAAATTGCCGTAATGAAAAAAAATATTGAAAAATTATAATCTAAACGGTAAATTTTACGTATAACTATAAAAGTAAGTAAGAACTGGCACTGTTTGTGCTATAAATGAGTTAAAAAAGTAATATGGGGTCATTTAAACGAAATTTGACTATTGTGTTAGGGGTTGCCGCAGGAGCAGCTTTAACCGCTTTTGCGGTGAGTAAATCGGGTCAGAAAGAGCTTAAACGCTTAAGCGAGAAGACAGCAGAGCTGAAAGATAGTTTACTGGACGTGACCAAAGATTTAACTAAAATCAAGCGTACCAGCAGGAACTTTATTTAATCATCTGGTTATAATACGCAAGTGAACCCGCTATCTCCCGGGCGCTAATCTCAATATCATATTCTGCCTGGCCAATCCGGCTAAGCAGCACAGCCTTTATTTTGCCATTTTTGTTTTTCTTGTCTTGCAAGGCCAACGATACAATGGTTTCCAGGGCGTTCCCGGGTATTTTTTGCTGGCCAAAAGTAGCGAGCAGATATTGGTTTATGGCCTGGCACTCACTTTCCGCCAGCATGCCTTTGGCGCTGGCAATATGGTTTTCGGCTATCATGCCGATAACAATAGCTTCACCATGTTTCAACGGTTTGCCCTGGCCCAGAAAATAGCTTTCCACGGCATGGCCAAGGGTATGGCCGTAATTCAGGATTTTGCGCAGGCCTTTTTCGGTAGGGTCGCGGTCCACTATACCTTTTTTTATAGCCACCGACTCCGGCACCCATTTTTGCCAGTTCAGTAGCGGGAAGTGTTCTTTGCGCAGGCGGGCAAACATGTCGCGGTTGGCTATCAGGGCATGCTTTACCATCTCAGCATAGCCGGAAAGCAACTCATCATCAGGTAAAGTAGCCAAAAATGCACTGTCAATAACCACTGCGTCAGGGTCGGAGAAAAGCCCGAGATGGTTTTTGTAGTCACCAAAATCAACTCCCAGTTTACCTCCCACACTGGCATCTACCTGCGACAGCAGGGTGGTGGGGATATTCCAAAATCGTATGCCCCGCTTATAGGTGCGGGCACAGAAACCGCCCATATCGCAAATCACCCCGCCTCCCAGGTTAACCAGCAAGGCATGGCGGTCGGCCTGGTGGTCGGTCAGGGCTTGCCAGATAAGCTGGCAGGTGGCAAGGTTTTTATGAACTTCCCCGGCCGGGATTTCAATCAGGTGATACCCCTGTGGTAATGAACTGCCCACCAGCGGCAGGCAATGTTTTTTGGTATTGTTGTCAACCAGCACAAATACAGCCGGGAAAGACCGGCCGGCAAAAGTGGTAGTTAGGGCTTTGCCAATGCTGTTGGTGAATAGTAGATTTTCTTTGTTGCCTGCCATCCCTACAAAAATGCGGGTTCATTTTTTAATTGCCATGCCCGCATCGTTTTTCTTTAAAAACCGCAGGTAATAAGGCGGCCAAAATCATGTATTTTGATGGTGCGGATCGTTATATTTGCCTCCATTATAACCAGCACCGATGGAGAAGATAACCGTAGCATCTTTTGAAAATACTGCGCTGGCTTTTGCAGCCAAAACCGACTGGCAGCTTAAAAAAGCCTATTATTTATTCCGCATAGTAAATAATAACACCATGGCCGGGATCGCCACATTTTCAGCCAACCTGGGGTTAAAACTGCACCTGCCCATCAAAGGTATCATCAAACGTACGGTGTTCGAACATTTTTGTGGTGGCGAGAACATTGAAGAGTGTAAGATCACTTCGGATATGCTGGCAAAATACCATGTTGGCTCCATCCTGGATTATTCGGTAGAAGGGAAAAACACGGAAGATGCCTTTGACAACACCCTGGCCGAGACCCTTAAAACCATTGATAATGCCAGAGGTAACCCTAACGTGCCTTACGCTGTTTTTAAGCCTACCGGCATAGGCAGCGCCCTGCTGATGGAAAAGGTACAGCTTGGGCAACAGCTAACCACCGGGGAAGAGC
The DNA here is from genome assembly GCA_026989505.1 of Cyclobacteriaceae bacterium. Lineage (GTDB taxonomy): Bacteria > Bacteroidota > Bacteroidia > Cytophagales > Cyclobacteriaceae > S012-113. The sequence continues at coordinate 5,873 of JALSJF010000242.1, read as the reverse complement.
AATCGTTTGCCCGGTTGAAGGGGCGTTATGCTACCTTAAGTAAAGCGGCCTTTGAAAGCGATGTGCGCCTGCTGGTGGATGCCGAAGACTCCTGGTACCAAAACACTATCGATGCCATTCTGTATGATCTGATGGCCAAGTACAATAAACAACGGGCTATTGTTTTTAACACCTATCAGATGTACCGGTGGGAGAGCCTTGACAACATTAAAAAAGCGCACCAACTGGCCAAAAAGAAAGGGTTTGTGCTGGGGGCCAAGCTGGTACGTGGCGCCTATATGGAGGCCGAGCGGGAGCGGGCTGCCGCAAAAGGTTACCCCGACCCTATCTGCAAGGATAAGGCGGCTACCGACAAAAGTTATAACGATGGCTTGCAGTACATTGTGGAAAATATTGGTGAGATCGAGCTCTTTAGCGGCACCCACAATGAGTATTCAAATTATTACCTCACCGAACTAATGGCCAAAGCCGGCCTGGCCCGTGACGATTCGCGTATTTTTCATGTGCAACTCTATGGCATGAGCGATAACATTACCTTTGTGCTGGCCGATGCCGGGTATAATGTAGCCAAATACCTGCCTTACGGGCCGGTGCAGTATGTAATGCCCTACCTCACCCGCAGGGCCGAAGAAAACACCTCGGTGGGCGGCCAGAGCAGCCGCGAACTGGTGATGTTAAGCAAAGAAATGCGCAGGAGAAAGGGGAAATAGCCTGCCCTCCCCGTGCCGGCAGCAAATAGTTGGCGGGCGAAGCCACACTATTCGCTATATCTTAACTAATTTTGCAGCCAAATTGGAATTGTATGCATCTCAGCGAACAGGAAATTATCAGGCGCCAGGCCAAAGAACATCTTGAACAATTAGGCATAGACCCCTATCCTTCGGAACTATATCCGGTAACCCACCATGCCGGGGATATTAAAAAGAATTTCTCTGAAGCCAGGGCCGGTGAATTTAAGGATGTATGCCTGGCCGGCCGGATTATGAGCCGCAGGATTATGGGCTCGGCTTCGTTTGCTGAAATCCAGGATGCTTCCGGAAGGATACAAATTTACCTCAGGCGCGATGATATCTGCCCGGGGGAAGACAAAACAATGTACAACACCGTATTCAAGAAACTGCTGGATATCGGGGATATTATTGGCGTAAAAGGCTACGTGTTTATTACCCAGGTAGGGGAGGTGTCGGTACATGTGCAGGAGTTTACCGTGCTGGCCAAATCGTTGAAGCCGCTGCCGGTAGTTAAGGAGTCGGTGGATGAAAGCGGGCAGAAAAAGGTGCACGATGCTTTTCAGGACCCCGAACTGCGCTACCGGCAACGTTATGTTGACCTGATCGTTAATCCGCAGGTGCGCGAAACCTTTGTTAAAAGGACACAGTTGGTTAACTCTATGCGTGACTTTTTGAATGACAAAGGCTACCTGGAAGTGGAAACCCCGATATTGCAGCCACTCTACGGGGGAGCAGCCGCACGGCCATTCAAAACCCACCACAATACGCTGGATATGACCCTTTACCTGCGTATTGCCAACGAACTCTACTTAAAAAGGCTGATTGTTGGTGGGTTTGAAGGCGTTTATGAGTTTTCCAAAGATTTCCGTAACGAGGGCATGTCGCGCTTTCATAACCCGGAGTTCACCCAGGTAGAACTCTACGTGGCCTATAAAGATTACCTCTGGATGATGGAACTGGTGGAAACCATGATTGAGAAGGTGGCCCTTGACCTGCACGGTAAAACCAGCGTACAGGTAGGTGAGCATGAGATTGATTTTAAACGCCCGTGGCGCAGGCTTACCATGTTTGAGGCCATTGAAGAATACACGGGTATTGATATCTCGCAGATGAACGAGGAAGAATTGCGGGAAACGGCTAAGAAACTACAGGTGCCGGTAGATGATACCATGGGTAAGGGCAAGCTTATTGATGAGATATTTGGCGAAAAGTGCGAGGGTAATTTAATTCAACCGGTGTTTATTACCGATTACCCGGTGGAGATGTCGCCCCTTGCTAAAAAGCACCGCAGTAAGGAAGGCCTGGTAGAGCGTTTCGAGGCCATTGCCAATGGGAAAGAAATATGCAATGCTTTCTCCGAGTTGAACGACCCTATTGACCAACGCCAACGGTTTGAGGCGCAACTTGAGTTGGGCAAACGTGGCGATGACGAGGCCATGACCTTAGATGAGGACTTTTTGCGGGCTATCGAATACGGTATGCCCCCTACGGCCGGCCTGGGTATTGGTATCGACAGGCTAACGATGATGATGACCAATGCCCCGTCAATTCAGGACGTGCTGTTCTTCCCGCAGATGAAGCCGGAGGTGAAGCCGCAAACAGCCGGCCCCGAAGACTTTATCGCCCGCGGGGTGCGGGAAGAGCTATTGCCGGTGTTCGAAAAACTGCATATCAACACCCTTGCGCAGTTGGATGAGGCTAACCCGAATAAATTATTCAATGATGTGTGCGGGATGCGCAAAAAGCTGAAGCTGGACGTGGCCAATCCTACGCTGGAGGAAGTGAAAGGATGGCAACAGGCTTAACCCGGTTTACTGAAAGGTAAAGCTGTCGGTAGCATTTCTTCGCCTGCTGATCTTCAGATCTTGTAACAAGGAAGACTTTGCCCTGATGACAAAATTATACGACTGGAAGCGGCCATAGGGTACCCAGTCGAGGCGCATTTCCCAGCAGTGCAGGTCGCGGGTGATGCCCAGGCGGGTTTCATTGAATTTTTTTCGTTTAATATCATAGCCGGAGTTGAAGGTTACTTTCCAGTTTCTGCTCAGGCTCAAGTCTCCGTTAAACTTTAACGATTGCGTTACTTTGCCCTCAGCAAAGCCCTGCCGGGTAAAGTTTACATTATAACTTATACGGATGCTCCAGGGGATGTTGAAATCAACATATAAGTCGGGGTTATTGATAATGTCCTGCAACTCCTGCTCTTCTTTGGTGGAGTTGGTCTGGGTACCATCCAGGCCTCCGGTGGCAGATGTGCCATCGGTTGCGGAGGCCCGCCTGCTTTTGGCCCTGAACCCGGTACTGATGGCAATATTAAAATTAGAGAAACGGCCTAACCCCTGGCCGTTATTAAAAGCAAACTGGTTGAGTTTTCGTTGATAAACTTTTAGGGTGCCATCTTTATTTACTTCACTGCTGTCGAGTACCCAAAGGTAGGGGTCTATTGCCCCCCGGAAGTTTATATTGAAACCTGTGGTTGATGCCCCCTTGCCCAGGGGCTTGTTGCGCAACAAGTTGGTGGTAGCGCTGAGTGATAAGGGGGCCAGGTTAAATGAATCTATGGCCATATTGTAACTGGTAGTCAGGCCAAAATTTCGTAAGAGAACAATTTTTTCGGCTTTCCCGGTGGTATCCTTACGGCTCCTGAATTTCATTTCTAAGGTATTGGTCAGGCTAAAGCTGATGCTGCTGCTTTCGCCCCGGTTAGGCTGACCGTAAACAAAGCCGGCATACCGCGACAAGCTTTTGGTATTGCCCAGGCTATCCGACTGAACCTCCTGGTAATAGTCAAATTTGGCATCACCAAAATCGGGCCGGTAGCTATAAGATAGAGAGGGGATCATCTGGTGCCGGATGGCCTGCACACCAAATTCGCGCTTAAAAAACACGGTTCCGTAAACAATAGAGGTTAAACTAACCCCGGCCTGGTATTCCCGCAGGGCATTAAACCCTTTTATAGTATCGGTTAGTATCTTTTGCGTTTCTTCATCGTAGCGGTAATCAAGCTTCTTGAAGTACCACCGTTCTTTGTAGTCAAACCGGGGGTTTAGCTTAAAGTGCTTAAACAGGTTTAATGAAGTTGATATGGGAATACTGTGGTTGAAACCGTTTGAGCCTTGTTTTATCAATGCGGGTAATGTTTCCGAGGTTAGCTCAACAATGCTGTCGCCATCGGCCAGGATTAACCGGTTAGTAATTTTATTGGTGGCATTCATCGTATAGCGGAAGACGATTTTTTCATACCATGCTTTACCGGAGCTGTTTTTACGTTTAAACGGATATATATTTTGCAGGTTTAAACTGAAATCGGGCAAAAGTATGTCAGCCTGTTGGGTGTTCAGGTTTTGGTTGAAACGCCCACTGATGTTCATACTCAGCGGAGTGCCGGTAAAACTCTTCGAATAACTTACGCTGGAGCTGAGGTTGGTTTTAAACTGGTCCGTCTGGTCGGGCAATTGGTTGTTCAGGTTGTAGGAAGAAGAGGCAATATTCACGCTGGCGCTAAACCTGCCGGTACCCCGCGATGTTGGTGAGTGGGACCAGGAAAACCGGAAGTCATTGGATATAATATCCTCGAGGGTAGTTTCGTTTTCGGTTTTAAGCTTGGTGAAATTAAACAGCAGGTTGCCACGGTAGCTGTAGCGCTTATTGTAAGTGGAAGCGGCCCGTACGGCCCAGCCGCCCTTGGTGTAAATGTCCCCGGTCATTTCCAGGTTGATATAGTCATTGAAAGCGAAGTAATACCCTCCCTGGCGCAGGTAAAACCCCCTTAACGTTTCTTCGCCAAAGGTAGGAAAAATAAGCCCTGATGTACGGTTTTGCTGATCGGGGAACATACCAAAAGGGAACCCGATGGGCAAGGGTACATCATTAAGTACCATGTTAAAGGGCCCGCTGATCATTTCTTTGCCCGGTATCACTTTTACCTTGCGGGCCTTAATACTGTAGTGGGGGTGGGCCAGGTTGCAAGTGGTGTAAAGGGTGGTCTTATTAAACAATTCACCTTTAGCGTTTTTAAACACCTGGTCGGCATGGATGTAGCCATCGCCCTGGGTAGTAACCAGGCCGTGGATAGCCGCCTTGTCGGTTTCGAAATTATAGATTATTTCTTCCGTTTCGTACGTTTCGGAACCATTGACAAACACCGGGGTGCCGTATTTTTTGCCGGTAGAATCAACCTTGCCTTCCGCCATCATCTGACTTTCCTGCCAGTTTACCGTAATTTCTTCGGCTGCCAGGGAAATAGGTTTATAATCTATTTTAGCATTACCATAGATTTTCACATCGCGGGTTATCATGTTCAGGGTGATGGAGTCGGTGGCACTGTAAACCACCGTAGTCTTAATGTCACCTATGGGTTGTTGTTCCTGCATGAGGGAGTCCCGGGCAAGCGTATCGGCCGGCAAAGCGGCCATGGTGCTGTCCGGGAGGGTAACCGGGTGCTTCAGGCTATCATTTGCCGGGGTAATTGGCGGCAGGGCCTGGCCTGTCCGGGAAGAGTCGGGCGGGGTGGTTTTACGGGGAATTTCAATTTGTGCCATCGCCCCGGAACTGCCGAAGCCAAGAAGGAAAAGCAAAAAAACTATAATATTGAGCTGCTGAATGTGTTTCAATTTATAGCCGTTGAACTGCAGATTATTGAAAAATTTCACAAATTTGTGTAAAGGTATTTCAATACTGCTGAATGTACGCCCTATGAAAAGAATTATTAGCATATTTGGCCTTACAGCAATAATCTTGCTAAGTTCTTTCAGTACGCTGGAATTGCGCTCGCCACAGGTAAAAAAAGTGGTGCTCGATGCCGGCCATGGTGGCCATGACCCGGGCACCCACGGTGACATCTCCAAAGAGAAAGACATAGCCCTGAAAATTGCCCTGAAAGTAGGCCGTTATATCGAAGAGAAGCTCCCCGGTGTGGAGGTTATCTATACCCGCGATGACGACACCTTTGTTGAACTGCATGGCCGGGCTTACATTGCCAATAAAAACGGGGCCGATTTATTTATTTCCATTCATTGCAATGCCTTTCCGCTCAACCCGGAAGTAAAGGGTACCGAAACTTACGTGATGGGCCTGAGTAAGGCTTCACGTAACCTGGAGGTAGCCAAAAAGGAAAACTCCGTTATCTATCTGGAAGAGAAC
>JALSJF010000241.1 GCA_026989505.1 Cyclobacteriaceae bacterium | reverse complement strand
CGACTCGTTGTACCATGTATCAGTAGAAGCCCTGGAGGAGGTGGTAGCCTGCCATATTCCGCGGGAAGAATTCCTCAAGATGTTTCATGGCGATAAGGTATTGAACGATACCCTGATCAAAGAATTATCAACTGAAGTGATATCGCTCACCAATGTAATTACCGATATCGCCCAGAAACCGGTGCGTGAACGTACAGCCGCTACCCTGGTGCTGCTTAATACCGTATATGCCAACGGGCAGGAAGATGAGCGTAACCCCGAGATTAACCTTACCCGTGAAAGCCTGGCCAATATGGTAGGTACGGCCACCGAAACCCTTATCCGTATTATTCATGATTTCAAAGAAGAAGAGCTAATCACAACCAATGGCCGCAAAATAACTATCCAGGACTTAAAAGCCCTGCAGCGGATTGGTGGTATTTACTAAGGGCTAACTTTATCAAGACTACTTTTCTACAGTTTAATGTAAACCTTTTTGCGGTAGAGTATATAGGCTACCAACCAACAGCCGGCTACATGCACCAACGCAAAGAGCAGGGAGCCAAAGGTGGGGTTAATAATTGGCTTAAACACCGTGGCATATAGCCATCCGTATAGGTTTTGTCCGCCAACAGGGATCATGAAGTAAATTTTTACCCATAAAACAGACAGCACGAAAATAATCAGCGGGTTCATACCAAAGGCCGCAAATGGTTGAGCCCACCCTTGCTGTTTTTTAATATCAATCAGGTAAATCAGCATACCTAAAACGATGGCCGCAATACCGGAGGAGACCAACACATAACTGCTCGTCCACAATGATTTGTTGATCGGAAATACCCTATCCCAGGCATAGCCACTTAGCAGTAAGGCATTGCCCAGCAGTAATATGCGCGCCACTAACTCCATGGCCGTATATCTGCGGATCAGCAAGCCAAACAAATACCCTGAGATTACCGAAACCATGGCGGGAATAGTACTGAGCAGGCCTTCAGGATCAAAGGCAATACCTTTGCCATGCCACATATGGGCCGCCCCCAGCACCAGTAAATCGATTTTTCTTGGCAGGTTGGTTTCCAGCGCATAGGGGGCCGGACCGCCCGCCAGCCACAACAATAGCCAGTAGCCTGTTAAGGACAACCCCGAAATCCATAGCAACTGCCTGGTTTTATTAATGTTATAGATGATCATGGCCGCCAGAAGGTACGCCAGGGCTATCCTTTGCAGCACACCGAGTAGGCGTAGTTGGGCGTAGTCCTTGTTGTAAAAAGGGAAGGCAGTTAAAGCCAGGCCGATAAGGAAGATCAGCAAGGTTCTGCGCAAAACCTTTTGGTAAAAGGCCCTGTTGCCGGCTGTGGCATACTTTTGCATGGAAAATGACAGGGACAAGCCCACCGCTACCAGAAAAAAAGGGAAGACGAGGTCGGTGGGGGTATAACCATGCCAGTCGGCATGCGCCAGGGGCGGGTAGATGTAGGCCCAACTGCCGGGGGTGTTAACCAATATCATCAGGGCAATGGTCAGGCCGCGGAAAACATCCAGCGATTGGTAGCGTTCGGTCATCGGGGTTACTTTTTCCTGGTAATACGTATTTAATTTAAATCAGGCCTATCGTTGGCTTGATTTGGTTCGTCAATATTAATTAAATGTTTGTGAAATGGCTTCCGGGAAAGGGAAGTCATTTCTTTTTTTTCTTCACGGCACCGTAACCACCCCCACCGGGCGTAAGGATGACCACCCGTTCCCCGGCTTTAAGGGCATAGGTACCCACCCCTTCCAGGGCAGTCTGCCGGCCGTTCTGGTCAATCGTATATTGTTCGCCAACCTTACCCGGCAGGCCTCCCAGCAGGCCATAGGGCGCTTGCTGGCGGTGCTGGGCCAAAAAGGTGATGGTTACTGGTTCGTTAAACCTGAATTCCCGGATTACCCCGTTGCCGCCCTGCCAACGACCCTGGCCTCCGGAGTTTTCGCGCACGGCAAACCGCAGAAGCCTGACCGGATACCTGAACTCCAGCACCTCGGCATCGGTTATCTGGGTGTTGGTCATGTGCTGGTGCACGGCATCGGTACCATTGAACCCCGGCCCGGCCCCGGTACCTCCGCAAATGGTTTCGTAATAGCCAAATTGAGCATTGCCAAACAAAAAGTTGTTCATTGTACCCTGGCTACAGGCCGCCAGGCCCAGGGCTTTGAGCAAGGTGTCAACCAGTCGCTGGCTCACCTCGGTATTGCCGCCTACCACGGCCGGGCAGGCAAACGGGTCATCGTCAAATACCGGGTTAAGCAGGCTGCCTGGCGGAATAACAAGCTCTACCTGTTCCATAAGGCCTTCGTTTAAGGGGATATCTCCCCCGATTAGCAACTTCAGCACATAAATTACGGCCCCGTTCACAATAGCTTCGGTAGCGTTAAGGTTACCCGGATTAGCCGGTGCCGTACCGGTAAAATCTATGCGGAGTTTATCTTTGTAGCGAATGGATACCTGCAGCTTACTGCCGTCATCAAGGTATTCGGTAGCGGCCAGTTGGCTGATTTTGCGTTCGTTAAGTTTGGCGGTTAGTTTGCTGGTGGCCAGGTTGCTGAGCTGTTGCATGTAGTGGATAACCTTACCGGCCCCGTGGGCATTAAGCAGTTTCAGCATCGCCTTCTGGCCTTCTGTTATGGCTGCCAGGGCTGCCTGAAAGTCGGCCATGTTATCATTTACACTGCGGCTCGGGTAGGGGGCATTGGTAAGCAGGCCGGCTATCGTCTGCCAATCAGGGTGGCCTTTTTTTACCAACAAGATTGGCGGAATAACCACCCCCTCTTCGGCCAGGTTGCGGGCATCTGCCGGCATAGACCCCGGGGCTTTGCCACCGATTTCGGCATGGTGGGCACGGTTGGCCAGATAACCAACCAGTTGTTTGCGGTAAAAAACCGGGGCGATCAGGGTAACATCAGGCAGGTGGGAGCCGCCAAAAGCCGGATGGTTGGTGATAACCACATCACCTTCGGCCAGGGGTAAATAACGGGTTACCGCCCGCGTGCAGATACCGAGGCTGCCGAGGTGCACCGGAATATGCGGGGCATTAACCACTAACCGCCCTTCTTTGTCCAACAGGGCGCAGGAAAAATCGAGGCGCTCCTTAATATTTACCGACAGGGCAGTACGCTGCAGTAACGAACCCATTTGTTCGGCCACCGATTTAAAGCGGTTGGTAAACAAAGCCAGTTCTATTACCTCGGCCTGTTGGCCGGCCTTACTAACTTGCTGCCCGGCTTCTTTGGTGATGATCAGCTTGTCACCGGCAAGGCTGATGGCCCACCCCGGGTTGATGATAATGCTGGTAAACGGGTTGTAAAACACAGCCGGCCCGTGAATGGTCGCTTCCCCGGCTACATACTCCGGCCAGTGGTAAACGGGGGTGTCCTGCCAGCCATGGCGGTAAAGTATGCACCTGCTACCTGTGGGTTGCAGGTCGCAGGTGGTGCCGGGAGTACCCTCAGCCTGGTTGCCGTCCGGCCTGGTTTCCGCCACGGTAACCTTTATGGATTCTACCTCGATATCACGCTCTACCCAGTGGCCAAAGAGTTCCTGATAGCGTTGCTTAAACCGGCCGGCCAGGGCGTCATAGTGGGTGTAGGGGGTTTCAATGCTGGTATCCTGGCCGTAAAGACGCATATAAACGCTGATTGATTTAATTTCAACCCGGCCAATGCCATCGGCCTTAATGGCCGCCAGGGCCTCTTCCTGCAGGTGCCGGATAGCGGATTCCACCTCCTGTTCATGGGCGAGGGGCACCAGCATCTGGCGTACCTGGTGTTTTTCAATAACCGCCTTGCTGATGCCCACGGCACTAAGCAGGCTGCCGGTATAAGGCACCAGCACCCGGGTGATGCCCAGGAGTTCGGCAATATCGCAAATATGCTGGCCGATGGCACCGCCAAAACCCAGCAAGGCATAATCCCTGGGGTCGAAACCTTTGTTGAGGGAGATTTTTTTTACCGCATCAGCCATCTTCTGATTGGCAAGGCTCAAAAAACCGGTGACCAATTCGTCAAAGCTTGTTTTCTGCCCGCTTTTATTGAGTTCGGCCAGGAGCCCGGCCAGTTTTTTACCGGCCGCTTCTTTATTAAGCGGCAGGACAAAGGAGGCGGTAGCTAACCGGCCGGCCAGCAAGTTAAGATCGGTAACTGAGAGGGGGCCGTTATTACCGTAACAAGCCGGCCCGGGGTAGGCCCCGGCACTTTCCGGGCCTACCTGTAAACGACCTTCGTTGAGGTAGCATATTGAACCACCACCGGCAGCTACGGTCTCAATGGCCAGGGCCTGGGTAAACAAATGGGCATCGCCCACAGTCAACTCGGCCTGGTAATCAAACCCGTGGTCGTAACGCGAAACATCGGTGCTGGTGCCGCCCATGTCAATGGTGAGCACCTGGTTAAAACCGGCTTCGGTAGCGGCCCTGGCAGCGCCCACAATACCTCCGGCAGGCCCGCTAAGGAGGCTGTCTTTGGCCTTAAAGCCGGTCAGCTTCGCCAGCGCCCCGGCACTGGTCATCACCCTTATTCTGCCCTTGCCGATCAGCCGGCTGATATTGTTGAAATAGGATTCCAACACCGGGGCAAGGTAAGCGTTGACCACGGCCGTTTCGGTACGGGTAAGGTATTTTATGGCCGGATAAAGCCTGGCCGAGCAGGTAACATCAACCTTAGTTTCCTGTTCTATGGCCCGGGCCAGCCTTAACTCATGCTCAGGGTTAAGGTAGCTGTTTTTACAGGCTATGGCCACTGCCTCACAGGCCGACTCTTTTAGTTCCTCCAGGCATTGGTTGATGGCTTCTTCCTGCAGGGGTATAATGATATCCCCGGCCGCACTAATTTGCTCCTCAACCTCAATAATATGGCGGGGCAGGATTTTTCTTTTATTTACCTCCAGGGCAAACAGTTCCGGGCGTTGCTGGGTGCCGATGGTGAGCAGGTCTTTAAAGCCCCTGGTAACAATCAGGGCGGTAGGCGCCCCTTTACCTTCGAGCAAGGCATTGGTGCCTTTGGTGGTGCCCAGACGCAGGCTGACAGGCGGCAAGGGCCGGCTTAAAGGTGTTTGGGTGGCTATGCGGGCGGCCAATACCGGGGCCTCTTCGTTGGCCGTGAGGTAAACAAGGGTTTCCCCATCCGCCAGGCCGGCCGGTAGCGGCTCTTGCAAGGTAAAGTTGCCCTTGTCATCATGTCTGCTTACTACGGATTGCCAGTTTTCATCGGGAAAAACACATTGATAGCCGGCAAACAGGTTATCCGTTAGGGTGGTTTTAACCGTAACCTTAATCGCCCGCCTGTTGGGGCCGGCCAATGCCCTGCCACCAATCTTGCCCGAACTCAACACCTTACTGTAGGTAGTTTTACCGGCCGGTGACAAGGCTACGCAATCGGTAAAAGTACCGCCTGTATCAATACTAAGCTGCCAGGGATTGTCCATGCGCCAAAAGTACGCTATAGCGTGTTTTTGTTGTTACCTGTTAAATAAAACCAACAAAATTGGCGAAATGCCGGTTTTATTTTGTCTCATTTTTTGTTAATAGGAATTGTAAACTTTGAAATATTCATTATTTTCGTCAAAATTCAACATTCACATAAATAAATAGGACAATGAAGTTAAAATTAATGCAAACAACGTTAGCCCTGGTGCTAACCTCGGTGATGTCATTTGCCCAGTCTGCGGATGAAATCATTGCCAACTTTTTTGAAAACACCGGGGGCGCTGAGGCCTGGGAGGCCCTTGAAGGGACCAAAACCAAAGGCACCTTCAAACAACAGGGCATGGAAATCCCGGTGACCGAGATCAAACTGAAAGATGGCCGGAGTTATACCATTTATAATTTTCAGGGGAAGGAAATTGTTGGCCAGGCCTTTGACGGTGAAGTGCTCTGGGGGCATAACTTTATGAGCATGGAAGCGGAAAAAAAGGATGACGAAAGTACCGAGAATTTTAAACGCGAAGCCAGGGATTTTCCTTACTCATTATTTAAGTACAAGGATAAGGGCTATCAGGTTGAACTGCTTGGCACGGAAACGGTTGAAGGGGCCGAATGTTTTAAGTTAAAGTTAATCAAAAAGCCGCAATTGGTTGACGGACAAGAAGTTGACAATATAAGTTATTTCTACATGGATACCGAAAATTTTGTCCCGATTGTGGTAGAGCAGGAAATCAAGTCCGGGGAGATGAAAGGCAAGTTCATTTGGGTGACCTTCAGTGATTACCAGGAAGTGGAGGGGTTATATTTTCCTTTTGCCATTACCCAGGGCATTAAAGATATGGGGGCCAATGCCTTTACTATCCAGTCGATAGAGCTTAACCCTGCCGTAGATGAAACCATTTTCTCTTTCCCGGAGACTACCGGGGAAGAACCAAAGGATGGTGACGGTAATTAATTACGCAGTCGGGCGGTAACCCGTTTAAGGAGGCCCGGGCAACATAACCCTAAGAATAAACAGATGAAAAAAATTGCATTGCTAATACTGGCGGGCATTGGTTATACCATGGCCTTGGCCCAGGAGCCCGTAGTTTTAACCGGAGATGAACTTTTCGGGTCGCTGAAGGCCCGGCAGATTGGCCCGGCCCTGATGAGTGGCCGTATAACCGACCTGGCAGGCCACCCCACCAATGCCCGGATAATCTATGCCGGTACGGCCGGGGGCGGGGTGTGGAAATCGGCCGATGGGGGCTCTACTTTTACCTCGATTTTTGATGACTATGCCCAATCTATCGGTACCATTGCCATCGACCCCGGCAACCCCGACCAGGTAATCTGGGTAGGGACTGGCGAAACCTGGACCCGCAACAGTACCTCGGTGGGCGATGGCCTGTATAAATCGGTTGATGGTGGGGTTAACTGGCAAAAAGTTGGTTTTGCAAAATCCGAGCGGATCAGCAGTATTCAAATCAACCCCACTAACTCCGATGAAGTATATGTAGGCGTGTTGGGCCCGTTATGGGGCACCAGCGATGAACGTGGGGTATATAAAACTACCGATGGCGGCCAGACCTGGGAAAGGGTGTTGGCCGGTGACAATCATGTGGGTTGCTCTGACCTGATCATGGACATGCACAACCCGCAGGTGCTGTATGCAGCCTTCTGGGAATTTGGCCGTACCGCCTGGGGCTTTAACTCCGGAGGCGACAAAAGCGCCCTGTACAAGTCAACCGATGGCGGCAAAACCTGGGCGAAAATCCATAATGGGTTGCCAACAGGTAAGTTAGGCCGTTTTGCCATTGCCCTGGCGCCTTCCGACAGCAAAATACTCTACGCTGCCGTGGAAGCCGAAAAAGACAAGGGGCTTTACCGCTCAGACGATGCCGGTGCCTCCTGGGAATATTTGAACAAAGACTTTAACCTGGTTGTCAGGCCGTTTTATTTCTCCCGCATTGTTGTTGACCCGCGTAACCCGGATGTGCTGATTAAGGCCGGCTTATTTGGCAGTATCAGCAAAGATGGGGGCAAGACCTTTAAGCAACTCGGCAGTATGCATGCCGATATGCACGATGCCTGGTTTGATATCAACGACTCCGACCGGTTTTATGCCGGTACCGATGGCGGGGTCTATCGTACCTGGGACGGTGGCAGCAACATGGAGATGGTCAATAACCTGCCGGTTTCGCAGTTTTACCATGTAAGTGTTGACAATGCCGAGCCATATAATGTCTATGGCGGCCTGCAGGACAACGGTTCCTGGTTTGGGCCCTCGGCCAGCCCGGGGGGGATTGAGGCCCGCGACTGGACCAGCGTGGGCTATGGTGATGGCTTCCGCGTTTACCGGCATCCGCAAAAAGATTTTGTTTATTCCGAGATGCAGGGGGCGGAAGGTGTTTGGCGTTATGATATAAAGCGCAACCAGACCCGGGACATTAAGATATTTCCCGTGGAAGGCGACCCCAAGTTGCGCTTTAACTGGAATGCCCCCCTAACTTTAAGCCCCAATAACCCCGACAGGGTATATATTGGCAGCCAGTTTGTGCACCGTAGCGATGACATGGGCAATAACTGGCAACGCATCAGTCCGGACCTTACCACCAACGACCCCGCCAAACAAAAGCAGGTGGAATCGGGGGGAATCTCCAGGGATAACTCCGGGGCGGAAAACCACTGTACCATTTTCACCATTGCCGAATCCCCGCTGGATGAGAACATCATCTGGGTAGGTACCGATGACGGCAATGTGCAGTTAACGCAAAATGGGGGACAGGACTGGCAAAATGTGACGGCCAATATCAGCGGCTTACCGAAAAACACCTGGTGTTACCATATTGAGGCCAGTAGCTTCAACAAGGGTACGGCCTATGCCGTGTTTGACGGCCATACGGCCAACGACCCTACCCCTTACGTGTATAAAACCACCGACTTCGGCCGGACATGGAAGAGTATTGTTACCGGTGACATCTATGGCTTTGCCCGCAACATCCAGGAGGATTATGTGAATGAAGATTTACTGTTTCTGGGTACTGAATTTGGCCTCTACATTACCATGGATGGGGGTACACACTGGACTAAGTTTACCAACAATATGCCGGCCGCTGCCGTACATTACATTGCCTTGCAGCCACGTACCAACGATTTGGTGCTGGCTACCCACGGGCGTGGCATTATAATTATTGATGACATCAGCCCATTGCGGGAGATTAACCAGGAGGTGCTCAACAAAAAGGTGCACTTTTTTGCCAGCAAGCCTTTTGTGATGTACGAGGAAAGTGGTTTTGGCGGGGGTAGCAACGGCAATCAGTTCATTGGCCCTAACCCAACCCGAAATGCCAAAATAGCCTATTACCTGAAAAGACGGCACACGTTTGGCAAGATGACCATGGAGGTGCGGGATGCCAGCGGCAGGAAGATCATTGACCTGGACCCCTTGAAAAAACGCGGGGTAAATATTGTTACCTGGGACTACCGCATGCCATTGCCAAAAATGGCCAGGGGAAAAACCTTTGCCTTCAGTGGTTTCACCTCGCCACGGGTGCCGGCCGGCACCTACACGGTGGTAATGAAGAAAGGCAAAGAGGAATACCAACACACCATAGAACTGCAATATGACCCTGGTGCGGGTATAGCGTTGGCCGACCGTAAAGCCCAGGAAGAAATGGTGATGAAGTTGTACAACATGAACCAGGACCTGGCGTACCTGGTATATCAGATTGATGAAACCATTGCCTATGCCAATAAGGCACAGGAAAGCAGCCCGAAGTTGAAAAAGACTTCTTCTTCGCTGCTTTCATCTTTGCAGGAGTTGAAAGAAACCCTGGTCATTACCACCGGTGATAATTATGTGGGTATGGCCGAGAAGGAATTGCGTGAAAAAATAGGGGATTTATACAGTGTGGTGACCAACAACTTCTATAAGCCGGGCAATAGCCAGTATGCCAACTTCGCAATCCTGGATAAGGCCCTGGAAGAAGCGAAGACCCAATATTCATTTATTAAAAATAAAGAACTGGCCAGGCTGGAAAAGACGGCCTCGAAGTATAACCTGGAGTCGATGCAGGTAGATACGTTCGAGGAGTTTCTGAAAAACTATAAGTAGATGGGGTGGCAGGCAGGAAGCCGGGGGATGGCCCTGTCCGCCACTCCCTGCCTGTCTCATCCGCAGGATTAACCCGGATTATTCATGAAAATCATGAATAATGATGTAAATTAACCGCCAAACAATTGTTTGTCAGTTAATTACATCAGGGTAACCCTGATGAGTGCAAAATATTTTACCCTCAAATTTGGGTCATGCTTAATCTTTGGCTCATCCTGTATTTTGTATATAACATGTTGTTTTACACTATTTTGCAGTTCATCAGCCCTACGGGCGAAAAATTCTTATGAATTTTTCGGGTTAATGGAAGTTTTTTAACCTGTCTGTTTCCCCCGGTACAGACGGTAGTCATCCGGGGTGTCAATATCAACAAAAAAATGTT
>JALSJF010000240.1 GCA_026989505.1 Cyclobacteriaceae bacterium | reverse complement strand
GTATCCTGCAGGGGGGTTAAAATTACCAGGATCAAGGCGTGGGTGGGGTACTTTTTAATCATCTCCAGGGCCTTGTACTCCCCCAAAAGGCGGCCATAGTGCAAACCAATGATGATATGCGGCCGGATACTCAACCCATGACGGGTAAGCCTTTCCAGGGTGGTATCAAAGTCTTGTACCGTGGCCTTCATATGATATACCTGCTCTATTGTTTCCCGGGCGCCAATAATATCGAGGGCCACCCCGTCAACCCCGGCATAGGCCAGCCCCTCGGCCATCTCCTCGCTCACCAGCCCGGTGTGCATAATAATTTTCATGCTTAGTTCATCTTTTACCCGCTTGATATCATCGATATGGCGCATAAAAGGTACCTGGCCGTTGCGCATGGAGCCACCGCTGATCAGCACCGATTCGGTACCTTTGGCCTGCATTTTTTCACACATACCAAACACCCCTTCTTTCATATCCAGGGGGATCATGGGGTCGAGGATACGGGTATCGCAGTGGTCACAGTCGAGGGCACAGGCGTTGCCGGTAACACTGATAGGCAAAAATGCGTTGGGGTTTTGCTGCTCAAACTCCGGAATATTATAGGATTTCAAGCCGGGGGCATAAAATTTTATGTCATCGCAAAAGTTGGCTTTGCGTACGGCAAAGGCCTGCTCCATCAGGCTTTGTTCGGCTATTACTGGGCTATCCATCCTTTATCCGAGAATTTTTTCAGTTCTTCCTCAAACCAGGCTACCACCTGGTGGTCGCCAAAAATCAACTCCGGCACTTCGGCATCGGCATTGGTCAGCTCCATTTCAATCAGCCAGCCCTCACCATACGGGTCATAATTTATCAGGCGGGGGTTGTTAATTACTGCTTCGTTCACCCGGGTTACTTTGCCCGACAAGGGTATTTTCACCGGGCCTACGTGTTTCTCAGCCTCAATGCTGCCAATGGCCTCACCCCGGGCAAACGTTTTATCCAGGCCATTAAGCTGTACAGCCACAAAAGCCCCGCTGGTTTCCTGAATAAGCGGGCTCATGCCCACACGGGCGGTAGAACCCGATATTTTTACCCAATAATGATCCCGGGGATCGTAAAAGAGCCCGGTATCCACATCGTATTTATCAATTTTTATCATGGTTTATAGTATAGTGTTGGTTATCATCTGTTTACTATTCTCCGGTTGCCGGGCCTACCCCATGGCTTCAACTATCAGTTCGGCAATATCTTTTACCAACAGTTTACCTTCATTGCCGGTAGATTTTACGGCATCTTCAAAGCGCGAAACCTCATAAGGGCAGCAGACCACCAGCAGGTCGGCACCGGTCTCCACAGCTTCTTTCACCCGGTTTTCCGACAGCCGCTCACTTACATGGTCGGCCATAAAGCCATCGAGCCACATGCCGCCACCGCCACCTCCGCAGCAGTAGCTTTGTTCTTTGCAACGGCCCATCTCAATCAACTCAACGCCCGGAATTGCACGCAAAATACTGCGGGGGGCTTCATACTCACCGTTATGGCGCCCGAGATAACAAGGATCATGAAATGTTACCTTATAGTTAAGGGTGTTTTTCATCTCCAGCTTCTCCATCAACGGGGCCAGGTAGGTGGTATAGTGAATGACATCATACTCACCGCCATACTCAGGGTATTTTTTGCGGATGGCATTGAGGGCGTGCGGATCGGTAACCAGCATTTGTTTGAACTTATACTTGCTGAAGGTCTTGATATTTTCCTCGGCAAACTCCTCAAACAGGCCTACCTCACCAGCCAGGCGTTGGGAGTCGCAGGAACATTTCTCTTCGGTGCCGAGGACGCCAAAATCGCTGCCCAGGGTATTTAAAATTTTAGCCAGGGCTGCACTGGCTTCTTTGCCGCGGGCATGGTAAGACGGGTAGCACTCCACAAACCATAACAGGTCGGCCTCCTTTTTATCCTTCATCAGCGGTACCTCGGAGCCGGTTTCCTGAATCCAGTCGGCCCGTTTGCGCTGCGATTCCCCCAGCGGGTTGCCATACTCAAAGGTGTTTTCAAAGGCTTCCTGCAGTTCTTCGGGCACATCCCCTTCCATCACTGCCTCTTCGCGTACGGCCGGCATAATTTGCACCATATCCACGGCTTTGGGACACACCCGCAGGCATTGCATACAGGTGGTGCATTTCCACAGTTCATCGGATTTAAACAGGTCAACACCCATGAGCAGGTCTTTATAGGTACGGAACGGCCCATACTCCCCTACGGCATCAACGGGGCATACCGGCACGCACTGCCCGCACTGGTAGCACCAACCGATGGACTCGGCCCCGTCTAAATCCCGTACTTTATCCAGTGCATCATTATCTTCATAATGAACCACCCGCTGCTCGAACATCCGGTTCCAGTCAGCCGAGAGTTCTATTCCATCGACAACGGCACTTTCTTTTTCTATTATTTGTTTTTTATCAATCGGCATAATCTTAGATCAGCTTAGTTTAGTATTTCATTTATTTTCTATCATCAGGCAGCCGTTTGCATGCCATAAACGCCCAATAACCTGCGCGAGAACTCCGTCAGCCCCGGCATCACTTCATTAAATTCTTTGGTCATTTTCATTTGCAGCACGGTGTACGAGTAGATGATGTAAACACAACTCAAGTACACATCGGTACCAAACAACGACCGGTGAATAAACTGAAATTCAGCCATTTCGGCTACCGAATGGACGAAGGCCACGGCCTTGCCTACTTTCATATATACTTCGCCCAGGGTTTCGCCTTGCAGGTCGAAATCTTCGCTGGTAACTAATGGCAGGGCCCCGGTTTTATTCTTGGGGTCCCACATCCACCGGCTCCACAGCCAGTATTTATTGGGGAAGGTAAAATGGAGAAGTTCTCCGGTTATATCGTACTTTAACGGGGTATCTAATTCCCCCAGGGCATCGCAAAAGGCCTGAAAACGAAAATCGGGCTTGCCGGCACTGTAAAGCAGGTGAAAAATGGCTGACCTGAGCTTATGAAAGGAAATATGCCCATAGACCTCCGGCAGTTTTCTGCGGATAGAGAATATCCGCTGTAAAACCTGGTCCAGTTCTTCCTGCGATAGTTCATTTAAGCGCTCTTGAGCCAGAACTTGTTGAAAAAGCGCACTTTTTTCTACCAGGGAGTTGGCAATATCCGTCAGGTTTTCTTTTTCCACTTTCGCCAGGGTTTCTTTCATAAACTCCTTGGCGGCTTCCATGTCGATAAGCTGGCTCATTTTCAGGCAGGTACGGCTACTCTTCTCACTGCGGCAATAGATTTCATCACGGCCGAACCGGCAGCGGAGATACAGTCCTCCAGGTCTGAAGGCCCGGTACAGGCACCTGCGGCAAAAACACCTTCAACATTGGTAGAAACCGTATTCAGGGCCCCACCAATGGTTTCGATGAAGTTGTATTGGTTCTTCTTCACCCCAAAAATATCGGCTACCTGCCTGGTGCCGGCACTGGGTTCCATGCCTACGGCCAGGATAACCATATCCATGGGCACTTCCATCGGTCTGCGCATGGTGGTATCTTCTCCTTTCACAATCAGGTGGTCCCCTTTCTTAATGATCTCGGTGGCCATTCCTTTGATGTAGTTGACTTTGTGTTTTTCCTGGGCCGGCCAGTAAATTTCATTCTCCCAATAGCCATACATACGCATGTCGATATAGAAGATGAACACTTTACAGTCGGGCACCATTTCGCGTACCTCAATGGCCTGCTTGGAAGAAATGCCACAGCACACTTTCGAGCAGTACTCATTGCCAATCTGGCGGTCGCGGGAGCCTACACACTGGATAAAGGCCACCCTTTTGGGCTTCTCGCCATTGGAAGGGCGGACAAAATTGCCTTCTTTAAGCATTTTTTCGGCATCTACCAGGGTAAGCACGTCATCGTGCTCATAATACCCGTACTTCTGGGTTTCGCGGCCCGGGTCAAAGTGGGTAAAACCGGTAGCAATAATTACTGCGCCCGCCTCAATCTCCACCTCATTGCCAGCCGACTTAGCCTTTACCTTAAAGTTACCGGTTTCGCCTTCGGCCCCGGTTACTTCTGTGTTCAGCATAATTTCTACATTAGGGTTATTCTCCACGGCAGCCCGCATTTCATCCATAGCCTCCCCGGCATCACGCATATCGGGTGTGAGGGCAGCATAGCCGGAAGCATCGGGCGTACCACCCAACCGCTCGCGCTTTTCTACCAGTATTGCCTTGTAACCCAAGTCGGCAATACCTTTGGCGGCTTCCAGCCCCGTAGGGCCACCGCCAATTACAAGTATGTTTTCATTAGCCATAATTAGTACATTCAATTAAGTGTAATTAAAAAAATTATTTATCAGCGTCTTCCCAGGTCATGTATTCTTTCTTGCCGGCCTTAATCAGGTCAACTTCGGCCTGGAATTCGGCCCATTGTTTATCGATATCGAGGCCTAACTTGCGTAAGAAAGGCTTGTTGTCGGTATTGTGCCAGTGCAGTTGCAGCACTTTATAGGGGTGGGCCCCCATGGCCAGGGCCGCTACCTGCGAATCTGACATCACCGGCAAGCCTACTTTTTTGTCGTGGGCACGGCCGGCAAACTGGCTCTGGTCAAGCGTGGTTACACACCCGGTGTCGTGGGTTACCACAATATCCGGGTCCACTTCCTCTTTCATCACTTCGATCTTGCGTTGTACCGAGAATGAACGGGAGAAATCGCGCGATACCAGGATGTGACGGAAGCCAAAGCCGCAGCAATCGAACCAGGTGGAGTAATCCCCCACATTGATGCCGAGTGCCTGCAGGGTACCGGTAACAATGGCGGTGCGCTGGGCGCCATAGATTTCGCTATCGTAAATGGCATCTTCTTCTATCAGCTTGTGGTAATGGCAGGCCGGGTGCACCGTGGCGGTGATGTTGCTCATGTCTATCTCCTGGCGCTCGGCTATGCGGTCTTTCATGGCCAGTACCCACTCGCTGTAATGCACAATTTCCTCCGGAATCACCAGTTTTTTGCCAAGGCGTTCCATGATCTTCTTCACCTTCCTGCGCAAGTCATGCTGGTGTACCAGGGCGTGGCGTACTTCTTTATAATGGCCGAAGCTGGTACCACAGTGAATGAGCGGGAAGTAGCCTACCTCATCGGCAGCGGCAAAGTTGCGGATGGCCACGGCAGCCTGGGCTTCGGGGTTAGAGGTGGCCGAAGCGTAATAGTTCCAGGCGGTGCAGGAAGTCTGGTCGGTAGGGTCGTAGTAATCCAGGCCAAACTGCCGGTTGAGCCAGAAAATAGAGGTAGAATAGCCCGGAATGTGCCCGCACTGGCCACAGCTTTTGTGGTGCCAGGTTTTTTCTACCGGGATTTTTTTCATGCGGCCGTACTTGGTAGGTAGTTCAATATAATTATCCGGCACCCGGATAACTTCCAACTCTCCTTCTTTCTCCAATTGAAAGAGTTCTTCACGAATATCTTCGGTGGGGGCATTGTCCGGATCTGCCTCAAACTTCCGGTCAGTAGCTTTAACAACAGGTAAATGTATCATATCATATAGGGTTTAGCGTTAATCAAACGTTATATCATCGTAACCGGCTTCTTCCAACCGTTCTTCCATCACATCCACCAAAATCATAAACAAGCCTTCGTCAACACCTTCAATGAGGTCCATAACCCCGGTCATGTGCCAGATAAGGTATAATTCGATGATGGTTTTCTGATCAACTTTCCAGCCGGTTTCGGTGGTGTGCAGCGTTTCGGGTGGCAAGGCCCTGCGCCATTCCTCCAGGTTCTCGGCAATTTCGTACACGTGGGTACCCCAATCCGGGAAGGCATCGGGCTGCAGCATATCGGGCGATACCTGCGAGCCGGTGGCCATGATTTTATAGATGATCCTGCCATAGCCCTGCAGGGCGTCTTTGGCCGTTTGCAGGCCGTTTTTCACCGCCACTTCACGCATTACGGTGATAATTTGCCCCGGTGAGTTTTGCCTCGGGCAGCGGTCGCAGCTAAAGCACTGGGAGCAATCCCAGATACTGTCGCTCATCAGGGTGTAGATCAGGTCGATATCTTCACGCGCTACCGCCTGGGCAATTACCCGCGGGCTGAAGTCATAAAAACGCGCTGAGGGGCAGGCGGCCACACAGATGCCACACTCGTAGCAACCGTAAAGCACATGATGCCAGCGTTCGTCAGCTTTCACCTCTTCGAAAAGCCTTTCCTTCTCCTCATAACTGACGTCAGCGTGTTTGTTCTGACTAAGGTCTAATGCCATCATAGTTGTCAGTAGTTTTAGTTTAAAACTTATTTTTAATTATTTGATTATCAGATAGTTATTAATCATAAGTATCCGAATCATCAATATGGGTACACGCGATGCCGTCCTGTTCGATCTTCTGCCGGTAAGCTTCAACGGCTGCTTCCCCGGTAGTCATTTCGGCCAGTTCGGCCTCCAGGTTGCTGGCTTTCATTTTCACTACCCAGCCGTCACGGTACGGGCTGCGGTTAATTAACTGGGCATCGCCTGCCAGTTGCTCGTTTACTTCAATAATTTCCCCGGTAACGGGCGATTTAACGGGCCCCACCCATTTGCCGCTTTCTACGGTAGCAATCGGCCGGCCCTTCTTGCGGGCGGTACCCACCGATTTGGTCTTTGCATGCAGGATAGGGCCTGCCAGACTTTGGGCTATGTCGGTCATGCCAATGGTAACTACATCGCCATCGGCTTTTACCCAGGTGTTATCCTGAACGGAATAGTGAAGGTCTTTAAGTATAACACAACCTTTTACTTCTTCGTGAGCCATTAGTGTATAGGTTTAAGTTAGAAAATAGTTATTTGTTGTTGTTTAAAAATACATAACATGGTCATAGTTGAGCGACAGCTCGATAATACTGGTAGCGCCCATAATTTCCACACCATCAATCAAATCGTCTTCGGTCATATCCCATAACTCAAGGCTTTGCTGGCAGACGCGCAACTCCACATCGCTGTCCATGGCCATTTCGAGCATGGTTTTAAGGTTAACATTAGAGTCTTTCACCAGTTGCACTTTTTCCGCTTCGCCTTTTTTTAGCTGGTTGGTGCCATTCATGGTAAACCACACCATAACTTCTATTTCCATAGCTGCGGCCGCCATGGCATAAAATAAGGGCGAATACGTCCGGGTGGGGGTTTCAACTCCGTGTGTTTGAATTACAAGGATCTTTTTTCCTTCAAAATCTTCCATATTGTTTACTAATTATCGGTTAAAAGTTAAAAATCAATTTCAGTCTGGTTTATAAGTTACCTGTTATCAAGTTAAAAGTCAATTTAAATTACATCTGCCATCATAGCTCACAAAGGCTGTCCGGGTCGGCAAATACAAAAATGTAGTGCTTGTCCCAGTCCCAGTCATCGTCTTCCATCAGTTCATACAGCCGGTCTTTATCCGGGTCACAGGCAATTAGTTTAAACTCTTCTGCTTTGCCGTTTTTATCCTTTTTGATAACCTCCAGTAACAACCAGTGGTTACTCTTATCGTTATACAGCCGGGCCACATCCCGGGCATTAATTACTCCTTGCCAGCGTTCCATGTCCTGTTTGTTGCTGTTGCAATTCCTTTGTCCTGAAGATCACCTCCGTCCAGGCCGGGCGTTTCTCTGCTGCCAGCAGTGGCTGCAGGCGTTGCGCGATCAACGCTTTGTCCATCGGGGCACCTACCAGGGCGTCTGCCATTTCCTTAAGCGTGGCAGCAGGTTCCGGCCCGTTGAGCAGCAACTCGGTTATCCGGTCGTCTTTCATGGTTACCAGGGCCTTGATGGTCTTCCCGGCTACTTCCCGGTGGCACTGGCCTATCCACAAGCCAAGGTGTACCTTAAACAGCTTGTCTCTCACAGGCGGCCGTTTGGTCTGATAAAGCCAGTTGTCACGCTGAAACTTTTCTTCTATCCGTTTCATCTGCCGGAGTTCTTCGTGGGTAAATTCCCCGGCCACGGCCTTTACCCCCAGGATTTTCTCGCACTGCTGGCGGTACACGGTTATCACCTCGGCCCGGGCTGGCAGTTCATCCAGTTCCAGGGCCATGGTGGTGAGGTAGTGGCGCAGGTTACGCCTTACCGCTGCACGAAAATCATCACCGGGTACGTTAATGGCTTCAACCATGGCCGGGTAATTGAAATCGAATAAAAAATTGCCGGTAACCACTTCCCCGTTGCCAATGGTAGCGGCCCCGGTACCCACGATCTTTTTGCCGTCAACGTGTACATCGTTGATGGGATGGTAGTATGCATTTATGCCAAAGAACTTATAGGTTTCTATCAATGGTTTTACAAAGAGTTGAAACCGCAGGTCCACTCGCACAGGGAGTGAACGTTGTTGAAATACCCACTGCACAAAAAGCTGGCCCTGGTCGATATAGACCGCCCCACCCCCGGTTTCACGTCTGATAACCGGCAGGTGGTTTAGCCGGCAGTAGTTCATGTCAAGCTCATGTTCCACGTCCTGGAAGTACCCTACACACATATAGGGTGTTCCTGGGGTTGCCAGCACTATAGTGTCAGGCGTAGTGGGTTGCTGAGCATAGCCGAGCCCATGGTAAATAGATTGCGACCGCAAGCCAGAAACAGTGCCTGCATCGATAAACCGTATTTGCATCCGGGCCCATATTTAGTAATTAAACAAACAAGCTAACGTTAGAGTCGGCAGCAAATTCAAGGAATGTTGCCGCTCCGCCTATATCTGCTTCTTCAATAAACTCTTCTTTCTTAAAGCCAAATACGTCCATGGTCATCTGGCAGCCAATCATTTTCACATCCAGTTCCACAGCCATTTCGCGCAGCTCCTCAATAGAGGCCACACCTTTGTCTTTGAAGGTTTTCTTCATCAGGCTGGTGGCCATAGCTTCAAAGCCGGGCATGTTGCTCATGAGAATATTCGGCATCGGCCAGTTGATGTTGCGGAAGCTCTCACCGCCAAACGGCATCTTCATGGGCATGGCCGGGTTACTGGCCGGGGAAACCTGGGCTTTCAAATCTTTCTTCAACAAGGGCAAGCCATAAAAAGTGAAGAAAATGGCTACGTCCCAATCCATTGAGGCGGCCGCAGTGGCCAGGATAAAGGGCGGGTAGGCCCAATCGAGCGTACCTTGGCTCGCAATCAGGGCTAATTTTTTGGGTTTGTCATCCATAGTTTTACGGGTTTAGTGTGTCTTTTTAATCAGAAAGCGGTACTTATCGCCTTCATCGTGGGCCTCAAGCAGCTCATGGCCGGTCTGCCGGGCCCAGGCTTCCATATCCGGAATTGAACCCGGATCGGTAGAGATCATTTCCAGCACATCACCTATCTCCATGTCTTTGATGGCTTTCTTGGTTTTAACAACCGGCATCGGGCATGAGAGGCCGCTGTTGTCGAGGGTTTTCACTACTTTAATGTCACTCATTTTTTTACGGTTTATGTTTGCTTATAATTTTAGTTCACATGAATAGATGCAGTCGAATACCTTGGTAATCTCTTTAATGGCCAGGCGGTAATAGATATTCCGTCCCTGCCGGTAGGAATCAATAATGCCGATATTCTTCATTTTTGCCAGATGATGGGATAAGAGGGAGGCTTCTATCTGCACCTTGTCGAGGATATCCCCTACCGAATAGTCTTTCCCATCTTCCAATAACTCAAGTACCTGCAGACGAACCGGGTAAGCCAGCCCCTGAAAAATCTCCGCTATCTTGGCGAGTTTCTCCGTGCTGATTTTTCTTTTTGAAATGGTGTTTTGCAAAATATTATTCTGTTATTTAAACCTTGAAGTAACACATAATTTTACAATTGTTCAAATATTCAATAATAAATATGTTAATTTAGAATAATTCTAAAGAACTTCCTGTGGCCTGAACCCCTAAATAGTGTGCTGTTTTTAACCCGTAAACCTGAATTTAAGGTATTTTATTTTTTCCCCCTGCGCGGCAAACATTTGCTCATAGCGGGTGGTAATACCAAAGTGCTCGGTTAGTAAGGGTGAGGTAGCGAGGTCGAAAGTATAGGTTAGGTCCTGCACATCATGGCGGGCGGCAAGTTGGGCCAGGGTATAGTCAAAAAGCAGGGTGTTATCGGTTTTCAGCCGGAACCAGCCCCCTGGTTGCAGTAGCTTCTTATAGGTCTCCATAAACCGCTTATGGGTGAGCCTGCGCCTTTCGTCCCGGTCTTTCGGCCGCGGGTCAGGAAAGGTTAACCAGATTTCAGCCACTTCATCCTCAGCAAAGAAATCTTCCAGGTTGTGGACAAACGTGCGCAGAAACCCCACATTGGCCAGCCCCTCTGCCAGGGCGGCCTGGCTGCCCTTCCAGAGGCGGTCGCCCTTAATGTCCACACCAACAAAGTTCCGTTGCGGGAACAACCGCGCCAGGCCAACGGTGTATTCGCCCCGGCCGCAGGCCAGTTCCAGCGTTAGCGGATGGTCATTCTTAAAATAGGCCGGCTGCCATTGGCCTTTGAGGGTGGCGAACAAAGGCTTGCCCGGCTGAATCACATTAGCCGCCCGCTCATTATCGGCAAACCGTAACCGTTTCGCTCTCATTTACAAGTCTTCAATTTCTGCTACCACAAAGGTACTGCCCCCCACAAAAACCAGGTCGTCCGGTTGGGCTGCCGTCAGGGCTGCCCGGTAGCCGCCCGTAACCGAACCATACGCCTTACCGCTTAAGCCAAGTTCAGCGGCAACCGACAGCAGGCCGGCCGTTGACATGGCCCGGGGAATGGCGGCCCTGACGAAATAATAAATGGCTGCCGGTGGCAACAAGGCCAGTATTTCCCCGGCCTCCTTATCGTTTACCATGCCCCAGACGATATGCAGCCGGTTGTACGCCAGGGTGGCCAGGGAAGCCGTAAGGGTCTTTACCCCGGCAAGGTTATGGCCGGTATCGGCAATTACCAGCGGTTTGTTGCCCAGCACCTGCCAGCGGCCTTTTAAACCTGTATTGGCCACCACATTTTCCAGCCCTTGTTGTATTGCCGTGTCATCAAGGGCAAAAGCGTTTGTTTCGTTGAGTTTTTGTAAGGTGGCCACCACTCCAAGGATGTTGGGCAATTGGTACGGCCCCTTTAAATCAGGCTTTACCCCCTCAAGTAGCACCCGCTCCCCGGAAATCACATTGTACCTGCCCTCCGCTGCTACCTCCAGACGCAGGTGTTGGTTGGCAAACAGCAGTTCACTCTGTAATGCCGCAGCCTTTTCCGTAAACACGGTCGCCACTTTTTCCTGATATTCACTGATGACTACCGGCACACCCGGTTTGATGATGCCGGCTTTTTCAGCGGCAATTTGCGGCAAGGTGGTGCCCAAAAATTGCTGGTGGTCATAGCCGATATTGGTAATCAAACAGATCTCCGGGGTAATTACATTGGTAGAGTCCAGGCGCCCACCCATACCCACTTCAATTACGGCTACGGCCACTTGCTGCCGGTTGAAGTAGTGCACAGCCATGGCAAACGTGATTTCAAAAAATGAGGGTTGCAGTTCATCAATCAACGGCATTATTTCTGCAACGAACTCCACTACGGCAGTTTCGGTAATTTCATGACCGTCAATCCTGATGCGTTCGGTAAATGATTTTAAGTGCGGAGAGGTGAAAAGCCCGGTGCTATAGCCTGCCTGCTGCAACACCGAGGCCAGCATGTGGGCCGAGCTGCCCTTGCCATTGGTGCCGGCCACATGGATAAAACGCAGTTGCCGGTGCGGGTTGCCCAGCCGTGCCAGCAAGGTGGTAATGTTCTGCAAATTAAATTTCAGGGCAGCCCCACCGGTCTTTTGGAACATGGGCAGTTTGGTGTACAGGAAATCTACGGTTTGCCGGTAATTCATAGCGGCAAAAATAGCAGACTATGCCCGGAAAACAACCGGCAGCCCTATTTAGCCTTGATAATAAAGGTAATGCGCCCTTTGGTTGTCGGTGGGGCGGCACCGGGTGAAGTTTGGGTAAAGGTAAGGTGTTCCACTTCTGCCTGGTAGATTTTCATCAGGCTGGCGCTGACCGTATAGTTTACCGGCCGGGCGCTGATTACTTCCCCGCGGTCGTCAATAATTACTTCAAAAACTATTTTGCCACTCTCGGAAGTATCTTCTTCCGGATCAGGCTTAGAATCCCACATCCAACCGGTCATTTCCAGTGAAGTTCCTCCCCCACCCCCGGCATTGCCGTAGAGCGACCGGGCATCAACATTACCTTGCGAATCACCCTGGTCGCCCGTGGCAGCGGGTTGATCACCCTGGTTGGCTGCGGCAGGGGTGTTTTTGTCCCCACTGGTACCGGCCGCCCCCTCCTTTTTGCCCGGGTAAAGCACTTTGGGCGGTTTGGGGGTTTCTTTCTTCGGCACAACCTTGGGTTTTTCCACAGGCTTTTCTTCCGGCTCCTCTACCGGGGCAGGGGTTGGCGTTTCGGTAACCGGGGCTACCTCTTCCGGTACCCTGGCCTGATCCGGGGTTGCTTCTACCGGCCCGGTAATTTCTTCCGCTTCTTGCACCGGGGTTTCTTCGCTTACTTCTTCTTCGGGCTCTGCCACTACCTCTTCCGGGGCATCGGGTTTGGCTTCCTCTGTGGTTTCGGCCGCGGCCGGCTTGGTTTGGGGCTGAATATCGCCCGTACCCCGGTTGCTGGTGCCAAAGTTGAGTTCAATGCCAAATTCGGGCAGCGGTGGATTAGGCGCCCGCCAGGCCACCAGAAAAACAAACAGCAACAGCACGGCAATATGGGCCACGGCCGACACCAGTAGGCCAATCTGCCTGTTCTCTTTATCTTTCTCCTGCGGTGACATAACTTTTCTTAATTGGGCTTGGTGGCAATCGACACCTTGGCATTAAGGGCAGCCGCAATGCCGGCTACTTCTACCAGATGTTCCGTAGGCACCTCCTTATCAATATGCAAGGTTACCATGGCCTCTTCCCCATTCAGTTCCCGTTGCAACTCCTGCTCCATCCGCGAGCGGCTAACCCGCCTGTCATTAATATAATACTTCAAATCCCTGGTAATGGTTACCGTAACCTTTTGCAGCACAATCTTCGACTTTTTGGCCGAAGGCAGGCTTACCGGCAGCCCCGAGGGGGTAATAAACGAGCTGGTCAGCATAAAGAAAATCAGCAGCAGAAAGACGATGTCCGTCATGGATGACATGCTGAACGATGAATCGATCTTATGTTTGGATTCAAAAGCCATAACTACTTAGGTTCCTGTAAGAGCTCGATAAACTCTATGGATGAATATTCCATACTGTGAATAACCTTTTGCATCCGGGTGACCAGAAAATTGTAGGCGAGGTAAGCCAGTACCCCCACCACCAAACCGGCAGCGGTGGTTACCATGGCCTCATAGATACCGGCCGAGAGCATTTTCGGGCTTACCGCGCCCTCCTCCTGGGCAATTGACATAAAGGCACTGATCATTCCCATAACCGTGCCAAGAAAACCCAGCATGGGGGCCGCCCCGGCAATGGTGGCCAGCAACGAGAGGTTTTTTTCTAACCGGTAGATTTCAATGCGGCCCACATTCTCAATAGAGGCCTCAATATTTTTCAGGGAAGAACCAATGCGGTTTAGCCCCTTGGCAATCATGCGCGACATAGGCGTATCCGACTGCGAACAAATAAGCTTGGCAGCGGTTAAGTCGCCCTTTAGCACAAGTTCTTTTATTTGGTTCATAAAGGCATCCGGGCTGGCCATGGCTTGTTTAAGCGTACGCAGGCGTTCTACAAACACATATACCCCCAGAACAGACAGCAGAAAAATAGGGATCATCATGACCCCTCCCTTGAAAACCAGGTCTATTAACTGGATAGAACTGCCTTCGTTAGCTATAGCGGCACTGTCTTGTGCCGCCATAGTAATTTGTGTTATTATCATCTTAGTATTTCAATACCCATAAGGTTTCACCAAACTCTGCTTTAAGTTTATTGGCTGCTTCCTGGGCTTCCATAAAAGAGCCGTAATCACCCAAAGCCAGGCGGTGCAGCTTTTTCTTGCCCTCCAGCGGGGCCAACAAGGTGGTTGATACCCCATCGGCAGCCAGTTTGTTACCATAGTCAGCGGCCATATCGCTATCCACAAAGCTTTCTACAATAACATAGTAACGCCCGGTTGGGGCAGAAATTGTATTGAAAGTGCCGGCTTCGGTTGTGGCACTGGCGCTTTCATCCTCATCGGCTGCTTTGTTGGCGTCTTCTTCCGCACGTTTTCGTTCTGCCTCTAAGCGTTTGGCTTCGGCCAACTTTTTGGCGGCCGTTTCCTTTTTGGCGGCCGCTTCTAGGCGGGCTTTTTCAGCCGCCTGGGCCTGGGGGCGGTAAAACATAAAGTACCATACCCCTACCGATACCACAATAACGGCCAGGATAACGGCAATCATCTTAGGGGCGTTGGATTCGGGCTTGGGGGGCACATATTTTCGTTGCGGTGGTTCTTCTTCCCCTCCGCCCTTATCTTCGGCCTCAATGCCACTATCGCCTTCTGCAGTATCCGCTGCCGTATTTTCTGCTGTTGGTGGTTGTTCTTCTGCCGCTTCCGCCACAACTTCTGCTACGGGTTCTTCCCCGGAAGTTTCCGCAACCGGTTCTTCGGCCCCGGTTTCTGCGGGGCTTTCTTCCTCTGCCGCAGGTGTTTCTTCCTGTTTTTCCTCCTCTTCGCCAGCCTCGTCTAACGTATCAAAATCAAGATCGGGCAAACCAAAGCTATCGTCAGCTTCATTGATATTATCTTGTTCGTCCTGGTTAAATTCGTCCTCATTAGGATCCTTATCTTTCATGATATTAGGCTTTGATTAATATTTCAATAAACTAAAAGTAGTTAATCTAAGTTGGATTTTAAAATTGTCGGCTTTTTTTCCACGAATATAAGCCTAAAATTTGTAGCTAACCCCGCCTATGACCTGGAATCCCTTCACCGGGTAATTGTTATAAAGCTGATAGTTGTTGCCAAAAATATTCATTACATCAACAAAAATTCCTGCCTTTTCAGTCAGGGAAAGGTTGAGGCCAACATTTAAATCATGAATGGCCGCCAGGGTTTTAACCTCTCCGGCTGCTGTTTGGGCTTTGATGCCACTCAGCAAGAAATAGCTCAGGTGGCCGGTGAGTTTGTCCAGAATGATAAAATCCGCGGTGGCCCCGGCTTCCACTACCGGGCGTTGCCAGGCTTCGGCCAGGTCAACGGTGGTATAAGCGTTATACGCTACATTGGCCGAAATATTGATATTATCCTGAATATAATAAGATAACTCTCCCGCCAGGCGGCTTATACTGGCCCCGCCATTATCGTAAACCACATCAAAACGGGCGGTATCGAGGCTGTTATTATTGTAAAACAGCAGGCGGTTATAGTGGCGGTATTGGAAGTTAACCCGGTAGCCAATCTTGCCCGAAAACTGACCCTGCAAAGCGGCCATCATGGAAAAATTATTGATATTATTCGTTACCCGGACCGTCTCACTGAGATAAGGGTTTTCTGCATACAGGCCATTTAAGGTTAGCTTCTCTATGGCCCCGTCAACACCTGCTTCTACCTCATGGTGGCTACTGATGGCGTACTTAACCGTGGCCACAGGATAAAAGTAGAACTCTTTTGGGTTGCTGCTCAGTAAATTGGTTTCGTAGTTGTAAAACGCGTTTACCCCGGCCGTAAACGTGAATTTATTCCACCGGTAAGCAGCCGTTGGCCTGAGCTGTGCCAGCCTGCGGGAAAAATTGCTGATAGTAACCCCATTTTGGTTGAAACCGGTATATTCGGCCTGCACATCGAACGTCCATTGTTTATCCGGGCGGAAGCCAAAATCATAGGCAAGCCCATAGTAAAATTCCGAAATTTCATGATTATTAATCAGGTAATTAATCCCCAGGGTTACCTTATGATCGGTATTGTTTTTTACATTGTTCTCCACCAGGCCAATATCTAAGGCCAAAACATTCAACCGCTGCTTAAGCAGACTGTGGTCAAACACCAGGGTATCAATTACTTCAGGATTATACCCGTATATGGTGTAGGTCTGGTAACGATAATCGGCCCCGGTAGTCAGGGTAAGGTTGTTGAGAAAGTATTTGGCCGCCCCTCCCACCCGGGTGATACCGGCCGCACTGAAATCGCCAATTACCGGTCCTTTGCCCGAAGAAACATGATTAAAGTAGCCGTTTAAAGCATACGTATCGTTACGTTTGGTGCCGGCATCGAGCAACACGTAAGGTGAGGCATAGTTACCATAGCCCAGCCTGGCATTCAGGCCATAGAGCTTCTCTATGGGCAGGTCTTTCATGGTTTTAGGCCGCACAATCACCTGCAGGGGCGGCAGCGAATCGGCAACATCCTGAAGCTGAAAGTTAACTTTCAGGGGTTTGACTTCCGGGGCGGCAAACTGAATAACCTTAAACCTGCGCGAAACCGGGCGCAAATTGATGACCTTGTCTTTTTCAATCACCACCCGGGCATCTTCAATACCCCCGGCCGGTTTCTCCCAGTCCTCCTGCGCCCACACAGCCACAGGGGCCAGCAGCAAACCAACGACAATATATTGTTTAATCTTATTCATGCTGTTGCGAGGAAGTATCAATTTCAACCGTATTTAAAGAATCAGGCACCAGGTTGGCGGCCCTGGCCTCCACATCGGTTACCCATTCATAGCGCTCGGTAGCTATTTTTACCGTATTGGGGTCTGCGGAGTTATCGATAATGGACTGCAAGGTAGCCCTGGCCTGAAAATACTCTTGCAGGGCAATAAAGTTCTCGGCCACCAATAAAAAGCCTTTGTCGAGCCATTCGGTGTACATGCCGTATTGCTCGGGGATGACATAGAGGGCCTCGTTGGAGTTGTGGTAATCTTGCTGCTGATGTAAGATAAGGCCAATATAGTATTGTGCCTCTGCCCCGTTTTTATCCCTGGCCAGCGCAGTGGTTTTTTCAAACATCAGCAAGGCATTGTCAAACCGGCCCAGGTTTAACAACGCCAGGCCTTTTTTCAGGCTGGCCTCGACAATAAATTCATTACGGTTACCCCCGTTGGCAATCAACCTGTCGGCATAGGCCATGGTAGAGTCGTAGTTGGCCTGCCGGTAATACCCTTTCATGAGGCCCAACCAGGCCCGTAGCTTCTGGTTGTTGCTGATGGCAATACCGGCCAGCTCACGGTAATATTTATTGGCAGCGGCAAAATTGCCTTTGGCAAACTCAATATCGGCTATCCGCTCGGCAATGCGGTGTACCTGCAGATCGCCTCCGTCCTGGTACAACGCATAATACAGGTTGAGGGCCGAATCAACTTTATCGAGGCGGTACAACGATTCGGCCAGCAGGTATTTCACTTCGGCTGCCCGGATGTCTTCGGGATAGGTTGCGAGGTAGACGGCAAAGCCCCGGGCTGCCCGGGCATACTCCTGGTCATTATAATATCCCTTCAGGGCTTCCAATTCAACTTTTTCGAGGCCACTGATTTCCGGGTTCCTGGCCCGGAAGTCTGTTAGCACCCGGTCAAACTCTTCGGCCCGGCCGGTCAGCCGCATGGCCTCCTGCAAACCAATCAGGGCATCGCTGATACCCGGGTTATTGGGGTATTTATCCAGCAACTGTTTATACAGATTGGCGGTTTTCCCGTAATTGCCCAGGTTGTAATTGGCCACGGCCAGTCTTTCCAGCGAAAAAGGCACATAAGGGCTACGGGGCTTTTCAGCCAGCAGCTTATTGAAGGTTGCAATAGCCGCGGGGAATTTTTCTTTTTTCAACTGTAACAAACCTTTTTCAAACAAGGCGTCATCATAAAAAGCCGAAGTCTTATATACCTTAATTACCCGGTCAAGATAGTTCATAGCCTGCTGATAATTATCCAGGATACCATAGATCACCCCGGCCTGGTAATAGGCGTAGTCTTTTTCATTCACCAGGCCCCGGATCGCCTGGGAAAAATAGCGAATAGAGGTCGGGTAGTCTTTGGCGGCATAGTAG
The DNA here is from genome assembly GCA_026989505.1 of Cyclobacteriaceae bacterium. Taxonomy (GTDB): domain Bacteria; phylum Bacteroidota; class Bacteroidia; order Cytophagales; family Cyclobacteriaceae; genus S012-113. The sequence goes on along the minus strand of JALSJF010000240.1, from coordinate 26,879 downwards.
CAATCGGCCAGGCGCACCAGGGCATCACCATAGTTGGGGTTTCCGGCAGGCACGTTGGCAATATAGGCTTTAAAATCAACCAGGGCCTTGTTATAGGCAGCCGTATTATACCAGGCATAACCGCGCCCGTAAACAGCCCGCCAGTAATCATCGGGGGCTGCCGCTTTACCTAGCGCAATAGCCGCCTGGTAGTACGGCAGGGCGGTTTTGTACTTCCGGCCAATGGCATAGGCCTCGGCAATGTACAGGTTGGCCTTGAGGGTGTACTCAGCCACCTGGGGATGTTCCAGCGACTTCTTAAACAGTGCTATGGCCTGCTTAAACTTGCGGTTATTATAAAAATCTACCCCATAATGAAAGGTGGCTATCTGGTAGGCCATCCACACGGTCTCCGATTTCTCCTCCAGGCTTTCGATATAGTCAAGGGCCGGTTTATAGTTGCGGGTATTGAGAAAGGCCTGCGCTAAAATATCATCAACCTTAGCCTGATATTGGCTTTGAGGGTATGTTGTGCTAAAGGGTGTAAGGATGGTGATACATTCAGAAAACCGCCCCAGGTCATACGCCAGCTTACCAGCAATAAAGGTAGCGTCCTCCTGTAACCCGGTGGCATATTTGCTGTCTTTCACGGCTTTAAAGGCTGTAAAGGCAAAAGCCGCATTGCCGTTGGCAAGGTATAGTCGGCCCAGTTTGTACGAGGCCAGCGCCCCCACCCGGTTTTTCTGCCCGGCCACTGATTTCAGCAGGTTAATGGCCTTACCCGTATGGCCGGCCCTGGCAGCAGCCACCCCGTAATGGTAAACCGACTGGGCCGTAAACCGGGCCGTTTTATTGGCTACCCCAAAGTAATGGTAAGCCTCGGTAAGCTGGCCCAGTTCGTAGTACGCTTCGGCCAGCAACAGCGCCAGTTGGCCTTTCTTCTGCACCGGCTGGTTATTATCGATTACCGGCCGGGCATAGTCCACCAGTTGCTGATAATCTTTGGCTTTATAGTAAATGGAGGTAATCATATAAGGCACCGAAGCCGCAAAGGCCTTATCCCTGGCAATAACCAGGTAATCCTGCAGGGCGGCCTGGTAGTCCTGCTGGTCATATTCCACAAAGCCGGCATAGTAGTGGGCCGGGGCCTTGTACTCCCCGGACGACCTCTTTACCTTGTTAAATTCCTGCAAGGCCCGGGTAAATTTTTTCACGGCAAAATAACTGTAGCCCAGTTTATACTGAATGACGGCCCGTTTCTCCCGGCTAAGGGCCCGCTGGTTAACTTTGGTGAGATAAACGATAGCCTGCTTGTAATCGCGGTCCTGAAAGAAGTACTCGCCCATTTCCACATAGGCTTTACGGCTCAGGGGGGATGACGGGTGCGTAGTGATAAAATCCTGCATCAATTTTTCCCCGTCCAGGTGGTAAAGCTTAATGGCACAGGCGGCAACCTGGTACTCGGCCTCGGTCCGGTAAGCCGCATCGCCCGAGGCGAGGTATTGCTCAAAATAAGTGCGTGCCCCGCCATAGTTCCTGGCTTCCAGCAGGTAGGTGCCATTGTCAAACAAGGCCTGCGGCAGCCGGTGTACCAGGGTTTGCTGGCCACTCACCCGCCCGGCCAGCAAGGCAGTAAAGAAGAGGATAAAAATGGTGCGTTGCAGCATTCCCTGAATATGGTTTAATGTATTAACTTAAAAACCAGTTCCTTTAGTATATTTTCCCCGGTTATTACCGGACTTTCTATGCCTTTGGCGGCTAAATCTGCCTGATGGATATATTCAATGTTCTTAATCACCTTGTATAACGGATAATTACGTACTGCCGTGAGGTAATTTTTGACAAAATAGGGGTTTACTTTAATAAGGGCGGCTATTTCTTTTGGCGGCAAGCCTTTCGCCTGATGTGCCAGCAGCACTTTGTTAAACAAGCTGTAAAGTAAGGCAATGGTGGGGATGGGGTGATGGCTTTTAGGATTGGCGCCAAAGTAGTTAACAATGCGGTTAGCCTTCATGCTATCGCGGAAGATGAGGGCATTTTGTAGCTCAAACACATTAAAATCTTTGCTGATGCCCACGTATTTCTCTATCGCCTGCTCGTCAATGGTTACCCCGGGCTTAAGGTTGATTATCATTTTGTCAACCTCATTGGCCATCCGTTCCAGGTTATTGCCGATATGGTCGGTAAGCAATTGGGCGCCCATTTCGGTAACCCTGTAACCTTTGCCGGTAATGTAACCGGTAACCCATTTGGGTAACTCGTAGTCTTTAAGTTTCAGGCTGTTAAACACTACGGCCTGTTTTTTCAGGCTTTTGGCCAGTTTCGTCTTGCCATCCAGTTTGCCGTACTTATAACAGAACACCAATACCGTACTCGGCACCGGGTTAAGCACATAGGCTTCCAGCATATCCCGGGCCGCCTCCTTGTTAAAGTCCTCCAGCAGATGGGCCTCTTTAACCATTACCACCTGCCGTTCGGCCATCATCGGAAAACGCCTCGCATTGGTTAAAATATCCTGCATCTTGCTGTCTTTACCGTACATCACGGTAAGGTTAAAGCCTTTTTCTGCTGCCGACAACAGGTTGTTTTCGATATAGTCGCTGATTTGATCGATGTAGAAGGCTTCCTCCCCCTGCAAAAAATAAATTGGATTTATTTTATTTTCCTTAAGATTATTTAGTATTTCTGTTGCAGGCATTAATCTTCAAAAATTAATTAACAATTATAAAGAAGATATGTGTTGTAAGCTAAGCATTTAATAACTTTGGTACCTAAGGAATAAAAATTGTTTAAATTGCTTGTTGTTTTTAAGATTGGCAGTCAATATTTATCAAGACAAAACATATACTTATGAAAAAAACCTGCTTTGTATTACTGCTCTCAGTAGTTGGCTCTGCGGTATTGGCCCAACAGGGTTCGGATATTTATTTATTTAATTTTAAAATTGACAAAAACCAGTTCTCATTGAGCAACCCCAGGAATATTACCAATTCCCCCGGTTACGACAACCAGCCTTTTTTCATGCCCGATGGTGAAAGCCTGTTGTATTCATCTGATGACGGCTTTGGCCAAACCGATGTTTACCGGTACAACATAGATGCCCGGAGCGAACGCAGGCTTACCTTTACCCCACACAGCGAGTACAGCCCCACCCTCACCCCCGATGGCAAACATTTCAGTTGCATTATCCTTGAACGTAATGGCGACCAATACTTATGGCAGTACCCGATCAACGGGGCGGTACCGCAAAAGGTCACCGAGGTAAACCCCATCGGCTACCACTGCTGGATTAACAAGAATTTGCTCTGTGTTTTTGTAGTGGGCAAGCCCAATACCCTGCACATGATCGACCTGAAAGCCAACACCAACGAAAAAATTGCCGATGACCCGGGCACTACCCTCCTCCCTGTTCCCGGAGGGCATCATGACATGACTTTTGTTGACCTCTCGGATGACCATAACTGGGTACTGAAAAAACTGGATACCAAAAGCAAAGAAATAACGACCCTTATGCCCATGTTTAAGGGCAAACAGTATTATACCTGGACACCCAATGGCATTTTGCTCATGGGCGATGGTAAGCGTTTGTACAAATTTGATCCGAAAATTGACAAGGAGTGGGTAGAGCTGGCTAATCTTACCGATTATGGCATTAAGAACTTCACCCGCCTTACCGTCAGCCCCAAAGGTGACTTGCTGGCTGTAGTAGTTAGCGAATAAATTTGGTACAATAAATCATAGCATGTAACTTTGCCCTACCAATGCCGTGGTGGTGAAACTGGTAGACACGCTGTCTTCAGGTGGCAGTGCTTTCGGGCGTGGGGGTTCGAATCCCTTCCACGGCACTTACCGGCTAAAAACCGTAGTTTAACGCTGCGGTTTTTTTTATTGGCCGGATGCTGACCTGTGGGGTGTCTTGCGCCTGAGAATAGCCGGCCTTCCTTCCCTGTCCGCAGCATTCCTCTCCCTCTCCCGGGCACCCGGAACCGGAATACCTAAACATATAGTGGGTCAGGTAGCATACCATTTCAAAGGTGCCGGTACATCAATACAAAGCGTTGCGTAAACCCAACGCTACGGTGCAAGTAGCCCTACAACGTAAACTGGAAGCCTATTTTCACCCCAAAAGTGCGTTGGTTACCCTGGTCGGCTGCCGTGAGGCGGTGAAAAAAGTTAACCTGGATAACTTTCAGGATGTTTTCCACCCCGTAGCCTAACTCAATGTACGGCTGCCCATCCAGCGACTTAAACGGCAGGATCTCCACCCCATTATTGTCAAACTGCGGCACCATAATATCCCGGTTTTCCTGCCGCACATTCCCCACCAAAACCCGGGCCTCTACCAGCAACCTTAGTTTTAAGTATTTAATCAACGGCAGCCTGTTCATGATGGCCCCGTTGAAATGATGGCGGTACAGCAACGAAGCGTACTGGTCGCTGACAAATTCAAAGTTATCCATCATACTGTAGGCCCGTGGCGAGTAAAACGGGGTTTCGTTGCCGAGATGGTTTTCTAACAACGGATAAGGCAGGTTACCAAAAATATACTCCCCATCTAAGGCCAGCAAAGAGGTGCCAAACTGGCCTAACTTAAACCGTTTGGCAATGTTGAGGCCAAGTTTATGGTAGGCAAAATCACTGGCAAGTACACCTTTTAAACCGGCTGTATAACGCAGGGTAATAACCGGAAAACGGTTAAACCCCGAATGATACCGGTAATTGTCGTTAATCAGGTACTTGCGGTCTTTCGCCCATTCAAGTTCGGCTTTCACTTCGCTTATTGTCAGGTTTTGCTGAATGCTGGTGGGGTCGTAGGATGGGCTGGCATAGTATTGAAAATCAAACAAGGGCTGCAGGAAGTCATGGCGTAACCACAGGCGCAGGTTGATATCGCGTACCATCTGGTTTTCCATCCGCAGCTCATATTTGTTATGCAAGAAGGGTCTGCGCAGTACCCCCATGCGGGTAAAGGCATAGAATGCCACCTGTCCCTCTACCGGTTCAAATAAAAAGTACACCGGGTCAACCTCAAAGCTCACCATGCTGCCAAATTTTAGCCAGGGCTTGCGGGAAGCCACATAGTCCAGCCCTGCGGCATACTTCCAGCGTTCATCCTGAAGGCCATAACCGGCATAGCCCTTGATAACAAACCGCTTGCTGAAGTCGTAATTGGTTTCTCCGCCAAAGCCGAGGCGCAGGCCTTCCACATCATTTAACGATAAAAACAAGGGGTACGGGCCCAGGTCAACTTTGCCCCACTTATAATAACCACTGTAGGCCAGCTTGGCCATATCACTATAGGCTTTGATTACCGGGATTTTCTTGAGGGTGTCCACCATATGGTACACATTCACCTCGGTTTGGCTGAGCTGTTCATGGCGGTTGGCGGACCAGTAGGTTTCATTGCTTTGCCGCACCCCGGCATCCATTTCTACCGGCAGCCGGTAAAACTTATCTTCCCTGGGCTGGTTTACTACCACTTTATCGATAGAGGTATAAAATTTAGCCAGCAAACCGGCCATCTCGTCAGATGGCTGGGCAATATCTACCAGCACCCGGGTTTTCTTGGGCAGCCAGGGGCCGGCTTCGGTCTTGATCAACTCCTGCTGTACACGCAATTTTTCCACAAAATTCAGGTTGGCGGATTTAGACACCAGGGCATCTATTTGTTTCAGGGCATAGTCTTCTTTGGTTATCCAGATAGTGCCGGTAAATGCCAGGTCATGCTTGCGTTTGGGAAAGTAATCAATACGGTAACAATAATCATCGCCAACATACAAACTGTCCACCAGGTCATACTCATACATACCCTTCCAGAAACTGGTAATGGGTGAAGCAAACTCTTTTTCAAGAATGGTAAGATAATTGCGGTAGAAATTATACTCCTGAAAGGTAGCCCCGACAATCTGTGAGGTAAACGTACCATCCGTGAGGCCTAAACCGGTAACATTGGTTTTCAGGATGTATTCGTGCCGCAGAAGAGGCCTGTTCTTAACGTAATATTTTGAAATGGCCTCGGAAAAAAATATCGGCAAAATCGGTTTGCCGTTTTCCCCGGCAATGGTTTGAATGCTGTCAAGTACCGAAGTGACTTTCCGGATAAGTTTCTTCTGCCGGAAGCGCTCCGACATATTGTCGATATCAACTTCTATCTTGGTATAGCTCTCATATTCGTAAGCCTCCAGCCTGCGCTTGTCGTTTTGCTTTTTATGCTTAACAACCTGGCGCATGATGGCAAAAGCCGGGTTCTCACCGGGGTAAACCACCAGTTCCGATAATTGAATAACATCCTGCAATAACTGTACATCTATTTTTTGCTCTTGCCCGGCAATGACCACTACCTCACGCGGAATATAGCCCACATAGCTAAAAAGAAGCGTATCTACCTTATTGCGGGTGGCCAGATGGTATTCCCCATCGAACGAGGTGGTGGTACCAATAATAGTGCCCTTAAAGATAACATTGGCAAAGGGTACGGGGTCACCGGTTTCGGCATCGAGCACTTTCCCGTAAACAATGGTTTCCTGGGCCTGCCCCGGGGTGGTGGCTGCCAGCAGCAAGCCTATGGCAAATACGGATGTAATGACCCTTAACAACATATCATATAAATACGATAACACCTCCTAAGTAACCGTAAAAACGGCTCTTTTTTTAATTAATAACGGCATGTTTAAACTCCGGCCTGCGATGCAGCAAATACAAATCTAATACAGCCAGCGGCCGGGCAAAAAATTCACGTAGCAAAACCCCGAAAACAGGGATATCGGTAGCCGTTTCCGGTACCATAGCAATAGCCTTTATTTTGTAATAATTGCTGATGAACAACGCCCGGTAAGCATGAAAACGCTGGGTAACCACAATTATTTCATCCACCCCAAAGAGTTCCTTACAGCGGATAATGGAATCAAGGGTGCGCACCCCGCCATCATCGGCCAACAGAACCGAATCGGGCACGCCCAGCGCCACCAGCGATTTGCGCATCACCAGCGGTTCATTATAATATTTTGTCCTGTGGTCACCACTGAGGATTATGCGGTTAATATACCCTGCTTTATACAAAGTAAAAGCCGTAGTTATCCGTTGCTGATAAAACAGGTTGTCGTCACCAGTCATGGTTTTATGACTGGTTCCCAGTAATAACAGCACCGTTGGCTGGCCAGCACCGGGCATTTTTTCCATCACTTGTTCGCGGGTGCTGCCGACAACCCAAAGATTGGCAAAAACCACAAAAACGGCCACGATTGATAACAGCCAAACCGATATCCTGAAAAATATTCTCAAAAAACCTACCTCTTTATCTTGTGCAAATACTCCTTTACCAATGCTTCTGACTTGCGTACCGTTTTTTTATACCACGCCAGGCGAATAGTTGATTTTTCTTCCTCGCTTAAACGGTAGTGGGTACTGCTTGCCTGCAAGTTAGTCATTATCTGATATAAACAGATAGCCGCACTTACCGAAAGGTTAAAGCTTTCGGTAAAACCATACATGGGAATACGTAAATAGCTGTCCACATGTTCCATGGCGTAATCGCTCAGGCCGGTCTCTTCCGTGCCAAAAACCAGCGCCACCGGCCGGTCAACGGTAAAGCCGGGCAAATCAACCCCTTCTTTATGTGGGGTGGTACCCACCAATTGGTAGCCTTTTTCCTTTAAGGCCTTAAAACAAGTTGCCGTATTATTTTCCGTACCGGCATGCTTAACAATATCTACCCACTTGCCAGAACCCCGCAATACCTGTGGATTGGCATTATACCTGTTCCTGCCTTCAATAATATGCACCTGCTGAATGCCAAAACAGTCGGCAGAGCGCACTACCGCACTGGCGTTATGCGGCTGATAGATATCTTCCAGCACTACGGTAACAAAATTGGTGCGTTGTGCCAGCACCTTTTCCATCAAAGCCCTTTTGTGCTCCGTAATGTAAGAAGCCAGAAAGTCAGTTATCTCTTGCCGGTGATCGGACGCCATTTAAAAGTCGAGCTCAATGGTGGTGCCTATGTCAAAGCCCTCATCCTCCTCCTTCTTCTTGTTCCCTGCCGGTTTAACCTTCGCTGGCTTAGGCCTGGCTTTCACTTTTTTAGCCGGTGGCGTTTTCTTTACCACAGCGGTGTCGTCAAAAAGGGCCGGTTGTGTACCTGTGGCAGGCCCTTTGCTGCTTGTCGTTTCAGGAACGTTGCCGGCTGCAACAGCTTGCGGGGCCGGCACCACCGTTGTAGCCCGTAACTTTACCTTCTTTACCTTATGGGGCGACAGCTTATTGCCAATGGCTTTCCAGCCCTTTACCTCAATCAATTCGTTTAGCTTTACCTCACTAACCACTTTCTCCCTGCCCCCTTTGCCTTTGCCCACGGTAAGCTCAACCACCGGTTCTTTGGCCAACGAAGCCACGATTAGTGAGGACCCCCTGCCTTCGCTGATAAAGCTGAACCGCTTGCCCAGGGTGTGGGTTTCAATAACAAACCTTTTGATGTAGTAATTCTTCGATTCACCATCGAGGTGAATGGCCGAGATGACGGTATCGGGGGCAAGTTTGCCAAGGGCCACTACCCTGTCCGCCTCATAGCGGTTGGTAAGCTCATAGCCGGTTACCTCATACTCGCCTGTTTTATAAACCACGACAATTTTATCTTCTCCGTTGAAATTTCCTACATATTCACCCCGCTGATCGCGGTTCAGGCGGCCGGTAACCTTATCATACCAGATATCCACCCCGGTAAGGGTTGACACCCCCTCGGCTTTAAATTCTATTTTGCGTACGGGGTATTTGGTTAAAATATTGCCCCCGGCCCCCCGGCCCTTGATATCAATACCGGCAAAGTCAAAATCAAACACTTTCTTGCGGGCTTTGCTGCCTGAGGTTAGCTTAACAGTAACGGTTTCGGCCTCACCGTTGGGGTTGGCGGTAACATAATGCACCCGGGTGCCCTTACTGCCTTTGGTAAGGTCATACTCCTTGTCGCGGGTTACGGCCAGCACATTAAAGCGTTTCACCATCGTCCGCCCGGTTTTGCCATCGGTATAAATCAGGTTATACACCATGCGCTCATCGTTCTTCTTCCACACCCCGGCATACATAATATCTTTGCCCATAAACACCTTTTCGGCAATCCGTGAAACCACGCACTTGCCATCTTTGCGGATGGCAATGATATCATCTATATCAGAGCACTCACTGACAAACTCATCTTTCTTCAACCCATAACCGATAAAACCGTCCTTCCGGTTTACGTAAAGTTTCTGGTTGTTGGCCACCACGGCCGTAGCCTTAATATTATCAAAGGTGGTAAGCTCGGTTTTACGCTCTTTACCTTTGCCGTACTTTTCTTGCAGGTTTTGATAATAGCTTATGGCATAATCTGTTACATTGGCCAGGTTATGTTCTACTTCAAGTAGTTCGGCATTAAGCCGCTGCATTAGTTCATCGGCCTTAAAGCTATCGTATTTACTGATGCGCTTGATCTTGATTTCCGTCAGACGGACGATATCTTCCCCGGTGATTTCCCGGTAAAAATCAGGCTTAAACGGCTCCAGGCCCCGGTCAATAGTAGCCATCACGGCTTCCCAGGTTTCGCATTCCTCAATATCGCGGTAAATCCTGTTTTCAATGAATATCTTTTCCAGCGAAGAAAACAACAACTTTTCCTTCAACTCCCCCTGACGGATTTCCAGCTCCCGGGTAAGCAGGTCAACGGTTTGTTGGGTGTTTACCTTCAGAATATCAATCACCGACAAAAACTGCGGCTTATCGTCTTTGATCACGCAGGCATTGGGTGAGATGGATATTTCGCAGTCGGTGAAGGCATAAAGGGCGTCTATGGTAATATCGGGCGATATGCCCGGGGCCAGGGTAACCACAATCTCCACATCTTTGGCGGTGTTGTCCACCACCTTTTTTATCCTGATCTTGCCCTTATCGTTGGCTTTGATAATGGATTCAATCAGGCCGGTGGTGGTAGTGCCGTAAGGGATATCCCGGATTACAATCTCTTTTTTATCCATCACTTCAATCCGGGCGCGTACCTTCACGCGCCCGCCCCGCATGCCTTTGTTATATTCCGACACATCGGCCAGTCCCCCGGTAGGAAAATCAGGGTAAATCCTGGGGCTACGGCCTTTGAGGATATCAACAGAAGCCTTGATCAGTTCATTAAAGTTATGGGGTAAAATTTTGGTAGAAAGCCCTACGGCTATACCCTCCACCCCCTGGGCCAGCAATAATGGAAACTTAACCGGCAAAGAAACCGGCTCCTTTTTGCGGCCATCATAACTGAGTTGCCATTCGGTGGTCTGCGGGTTAAACACCACCTCGAGGGCAAACTTCGACAGCCGGGCTTCGATATACCGGGCGGCTGCGGCCCGGTCACCGGTGCGGATATCCCCCCAGTTGCCCTGGGTGTCGATGAGCAGTTCTTTTTGCCCGAGGTTGGTGATGGCATCGCCTATGGCGGCATCACCGTGCGGGTGGTATTGCATAGCCGTGCCGATGATATTGGCCACTTTATTAAAGCGCCCGTCATCCATCTCCTTCATGGCATGCATAATCCTGCGCTGCACCGGTTTCAGGCCATCGGTAATATCGGGCACGGCCCGCTCCAGGATCACGTAAGAGGCATAATCCAGGAACCAGTTTTCATACATGCCGCTCAAAGCCACTACATCCTGCAACTGCTGCTCTTCCTTTGGTTGCGGTTGGCCGTTCATGTCCTTTTGCTCACTCATAATGCTTCCTCCACAATGTCTTTTTCAATCCGTAGTTCGTTGATGATAAACTTTTGCCGTTCGGGCGTGTTCTTGCCCATATAAAACGACAGCAGTTTGTCAATATCGGTATCCTGCTTGATGATGATCGGGTCTAAGCGGATATTGCTGCCAATAAAGCCGCCAAACTCATCGGGCGATATTTCCCCCAGGCCTTTAAACCGGGTTATTTCGGGCTTGCCGCCCAGTTCCCTGATGGCGGCTTGCTTTTCCGTTTCATCGTAGCAATAAATCGTTTTTTTCTTGTTTCTTACCCTGAACAAGGGGGTTTCCAGGATAAACAAATGGCCGTGGCGTACCAGATCAGGGAAAAACTGCAAAAAGAAAGTCAGGATCAGCAAACGGATGTGCATGCCGTCCACATCGGCATCGGTAGCAATTACGATTTTGCGGTAACGGAGGTTTTCAAGGCCATCCTCAATGTCGAGGGCGTGCTGCAGCAGGTTGAACTCTTCGTTTTCATATACCACTTTTTTGGTCAGCCCATAGCAATTCAGGGGCTTGCCCCGCAGGCTGAACACGGCCTGGGTCTGCACATTACGCGATTTGGTGATAGAGCCGCTGGCCGAATCACCCTCGGTAATAAAAATCATGGTTTCTTCCCGGTCGTCACCTTTTTTGTCGTTCAGGTGAATCCGGCAGTCGCGCAATTTCTTGTTATGCAGGTTGGCCTTTTTGGCCCGTTCGTTGGCCAGTTTTTTAATCCCGGCTATCTCCTTGCGTTCGCGCTCCGATTGCAGGATGCGTTTATGCAGGGCTTCGGCCACTTCGGCATGTTCGTGCAGGTAATTATCAAAGGCCTTTTTAACAAAATCGTTTACAAAGGTACGCATAGTAGGCCCTTCGGGGGCTACATTCTGTGACCCCAGCTTGGTCTTGGTTTGCGATTCAAACACCGGCTCCTGCACCCGCACGGCAATGGCCGCCACAATACTGGCCCGGATGTCGGTGGCATCAAAGTCTTTCTTGTAAAATTCACGCACGGTGCGTACGATAGCCTCACGAAAAGCCGCCTGGTGGGTGCCGCCCTGGGTGGTATATTGGCCGTTGACAAAGGAATAATAGTCTTCGCCATACTGGTTGGTGTGGGTCAGGGCTATTTCAATGTCATGGCCCTTCAGGTGCACAATGGGATAGCGGATATTATCCACATTAACCTTGCGCGACAACAAATCATACAGGCCATTGGCGGAATGGAACTTTTTACCATTAAAATTGATGGTCAGGCCGGCATTAAGGAAGACGTAGTTCCAGATCAGGTCTTCTAAGTATTCGGGGATAAAATGGTAGTTTTTAAACACCGAGCCGTCCGGCTCGAATACCACCAGGGTGCCGTTGCGGCTACTGCTGATGGTCAGGTCGGCCTCTTTGAGCAGTTCGCCCTTGCTAAACTCAGCCACCTTGGCCTTACCCTCGCGGTACGATTGCACCTTAAAATAATCGGAAAGGGCATTTACGGCCTTGGTACCTACCCCGTTCAGGCCTACGGACTTCTGAAAAGCACCTGAGTCATATTTTCCTCCGGTGTTTATTTTGGAAACACATTCTACTACTTTTCCCAACGGTATGCCCCGGCCGTAATCCCTGATTTCTACCCGCTGGTCGGTTATTTTCACGTCTATGGTTTTGCCAAAACCCATCATGTGCTCATCGATGGCATTGTCTATCACCTCCTTTACCAACACATAAATACCATCATCTTCGGCTGAGCCATCGCCCAGCTTACCGATATACATTCCCGGCCGCATGCGAATATGCTCTTTCCAGTCGAGCGACCGGATACTCTCCTCTGTATAATTTCCTATTTCAGCCATAGTTTGTTACGCCTTCCGCACAGCAAAAATTCCTGTGGTGGTGTGAATAAACACTATTTTACGCATTTGCACAAACAAGCAAAACCCCCTGTTTTACAGTGATTAATTAGCCGGCAGCCAATAACTATCTATTTATTAGCTAATTAAGCGGCATAAAATTATTTTTTTCTTCAGCTTATTTTTTTACAATCAGGCCTGCTGCCAGGGTGTAAATCACGGCTACGGTGAGAAAAGTTCCGCTGACATAAACCAGGTAACCGAAATTGGAATAGTCTAAAATATCGCTGCTGTTAAGCATGGCAATAAAATAAACTGAGCTGGCAAAAAACATGTTGTAGAATATCTGCGAGATATGCAGGCCGGTGAGGGTCCAGGCAGCCTCCCATTTAGCTTTGTGCAAGATTCTTGCCAGGCCGGGCACAGTGGCATTCATGAGTACCAGAAATGCCAGCATAAGATAAAACAGGCTATCTTTTGACAGGTAGGTGACCGGCACCCCGTTGTCGTTAACATATACCAGCACTTCGTCCGGGAAATTGGCATAGGCCAGCAGCATCGCCACAAAGGCAAACAAGAAAAATATCCAGCCCAGGGCACTAAAGAAACGAACAACCATAAACGCAAATTTTATATTTAACTGCAAGGTTAATGCAAAAAAGGCTCAGCAACTAACCCCGGCAGCAAAAAGCCTCAGCCCGAAAATTCACATGAATTTTTCGCCCGCAGGGCCGATGTCCCCGAGCCCCGGGGGGCATCAGGGCTATCCTTGGTGTAATTAACTGACAAACAGTTGTTTGGCGGTTAATTTAATCCCTGAATTCATGATTTTCATGAATAATTCGGGTTAGTTCAACAAATGATAACAGATGATTCCGGTGGCCACGGCCACATTTAACGACTCCGCCCCACCGAGGCGGGGAATTGTAACCCTGCGGGTAATATAAGGGGCAAGTTCCTCCCGCAACCCATGCGCTTCGCTGCCCATAAGAATGATACCGGCACGTAGAGGCTTCACTTCCGGCAGGTATTCCCCGGTCATCTCCGCGGCCAGTACCGGCCCGGGATAAGCAGCCAATACGGCCGGCAGGTTGGCGTAGTGTACCGCCACCCGCGTAAGGGAGCCCTTGGAGGCGTTAACCACTTTGGGGTTGTAAACATCTACCGCATCGTGGCTGAGCAGCAATTTCCTTATACCAAACCAATCGGCAATCCTAATGATCGTCCCCAGGTTGCCGGGATCATTCAACTTATCCACTGCCAGCAACAGGTCTTCCGGGCCAAGGTTTAAATCCGCCCGGGGAGGAATCTCCACTACCGCCAGGGCCGCGTTGTTGGTGGTATAAGTGCCCAGGGCGGCCAGGGTGCTGGCATCGGTAACGTAACACCGGGCCGGCATGGCGGTAGCTGCAATCCCGGCATAAAAATCAGCCGTAGCCACCAGTTCGCTAACCACAAAACCACTCTGCAAAAACTCCCTTACCGATTTGCCCCCCTCAACAATAAACTTACCTTCGCGTATTCTGTGTTTCTTTAGTTGCAGGGACTTAATATATTTGATTTTTGATTTGGCGAGAGGATTCATATAATTTGCAGTACTATTTAAAGCCCTTTTTGGTGGTTGCCCTTGCCTACGTAGCCAGCAGTTGCGTAGGTGTTAAGCACCTCAAAGAAGGTGAATATCTGCTTTATAACCAAAAAATAACGGTTGCCCGGAAAGACCTGCGGGAAGACCTGCAAAAACAGCTTCTGCAAAAGCCCAACAGCCGGGTGTGGTTTTTGCCCATTGCCCCCTATTCGTTTGTTTATTATCAGGGGCTAAAAACGTACGACACCGCCAGGTATGAACGCCAAAAGGCAGTTGTTATCAGGAAGTTTACTGATAAAATGGCCCCTGGAGACATTTCAGTTAGAAAAAAAGACCGCCTGCAAAAACGGCAAGACAAAAAGATAACCCGGCTCAACAAAAAAATAGATGCGGGTAACCTGATGATGCGCTGGGGGGAGCCGTTAGTAGTTTTTGATAGCGCCCAGGTAGAAAAATCACAACGTAACCTGGCTATATATATGCAATCGAACGGCTGGTTTTTAACCCGGGTTGATTACCAGGTACATTTTGAGGACAAAATAGCCCGGGTAAATTATCGGGTTAACGAAGGGCCGCGCTACACCATCGATACTATTTTTTACGACATCCCCGACACCGCTGTGAGGCAGCTTATTATGGCCAATAACCGGCAAAGCAAGCTGAAAACCGGTAGCCCATACAGCCAGGATAACCTGAAGGCCGAACGTGAAAGGATTGACTTACTGTTAAAGGATAACGGCTATTTTGATTTTACCCGGCAATACATCAATTACCGGGTTGATACCACCCTTGGCCAGCATAAAGTGGCCGTTCAACTACGCCTGCTTAACCCGGCCAACCTCAGCCGGCACAAGTCATTCAGGATTGATTCGGTAGTCTTTTCGCTTGATGTAAACAATATTGCCAGTGTCCAACGGCAGAAGTCGTTTACCTATAATGGTGTTACCTACAATTTTTACGACCGGTATTATGCCGAAAAGGTATTGGGCAGGCGCATCCACCTTAAACCCGGAGAGGTTTACAGCCGCGCAAAGACCCTGAACACCCAACGGGAATTGGCCGGAGTGGATATGTTTAAATTCGTCAACATCAATTATGATACCACGGGAGGTAAATTTCTGGCCAATATTTTTGTCAGTCCGTTGCACCGTTACCAATGGTCGGCCGAAGCAGGCCTGACCGTAACGCAATTTGTGCCGGGACCGTTTGCCAGCATCAACCTTAAGCAACGCAATGTGTTTAATACCCTGGGTATCCTGCAAATAGGCGGCAATATTGGCGTAGAAGGTGTAGCCGCTGCCTCTAACCCCAATGATGTGCTGGCCAGCCTTGAAGCCGGGGCCAGCGTTTCGCTTACTTTCCCCCGTTTCTTCCTGCCATTTTCAGACCCCACGAAAGTAAAGTTAGGTTTTTACAACCCCAAAACCAGCATTTCCGTGGGCTTATCGTTTACCGACCGGCCCGAATATACCCGCGCCAACCTGCTGGCCACCAACGCCTATACCTGGCAACCCAACCAACGTACACTATTTGATTTCAAGTTGCTCGAGATTGGCCTGATAAGGACCACCAACCTTGACCGCGCGTATTACGACCGGTTGCTGGACCTGGAGCAAAACGGCAATAACCTGATCAATTCGTTCAAGCCCTCCTTTGTTATTAACCAACGCCTTACCCGCAGCGTAAAAACCAACGACTATGGCCGGGGCTTTAACAGTTCATCCTACTTCAGTATTATGTTTGAGCCGGGCGGCACCTTTACCAATCTTTGGGCCCGGGATTTCTTTGCCCGCGACAGCCTGGAAATCTATGCCTACCTGAAACTCGACAGTGACTACCGCCAGGTGGTATCGTTAGGCAAAAAAAAGGCCTGGGCTTTTCGGGTGCGGGCCGGGGTGGCCTACCCTTATGGCGAAAATGCCTTAATGCCCTACGAAAAGTATTTCTTTGCCGGGGGTAGTATTGGTAACCGTGCCTGGAAGCCCAGGCGGCTGGGGCCCGGGTCGTACGACCATATTGAGGAAGATGGCCGGGTAAGCTACCGTTTTGAACAGCAGGGTGAGATTATCCTGGAATCGAGCATTGAATACCGGCAGTACCTGATCGGCTTCTTACAGTGGGCGGCTTTTGTTGATGTGGGCAATATCTGGACGATCAGGGAAGACAATACCCGCCCAGGGGCACAGTTTAAATTAAACCGGTTTTACCAGGAAATAGCCGTAGGTGCCGGTATGGGCCTGAGATTTGATTTCACCTTCTTCATCATGCGCTTTGATGTAGCCGGTAAAGTGTATGATCCTGCCCGGCCCCTCGGCAAGCGGTTTGTACTTAGCCCCGGCTTCAGAGACCCGCCTTTCGATATCCGCCAGAATACCGAACCGCTGATTTATACGTTGTCAATTGGTTATCCGTTCTAACACGGATTATTCATGAGAATCATGAATAATGAGGTAAACTCTTTTACCCTCAAATTTGGGTCATGCTTACTCTTTGGCTCATGCTGTATTTTGTGTATAACATGTTGTTTTACACTATTTTGCAGTTCATCAGCCCTGTGGGCAAAAAATTCATATGAATTTTTCGGGCTAATACTTTAACAGCGCTTCAATCTTTTCGGCCACAAGGGCGGCATTAGGCAGGATGGCGGCCTCCAACTCCCGGTTTAACGGAATAGCCGGTACATTTTTGGCCCCTATACTACGTACCGGGGCATCTAAGTGAGTAAATAGTTCGGCTGCTATCCTGCCCGCCAACGATTCGGCAAAAGAGTTCAGCAATGGCTCCTCGGTAAGCACCATAACCTTACCGTGCTGTTGTACTTCTGCGGCAATCATCTCCCAGTCGTATGGACTGAGCGTGCGTAAATCAAGTATAGAAACCTTGCCCGCATGGCTTTTAGCGGCATTAAGCGCCCAGTGTACGCCCATACCATAGGTAATAATTACCAGGCTGTCGCCATTGGCCCTATTTTCCTCGGTGGCTGTCAGCACCCGGTTGGCCTTACCCAACGGCACAATGTAATCATCGTCCGGTTCAACCATCTTAGCCCAGGCGGTACCCGGTACTTTCGACCAATACAAGCCTTTGTGTTCCAGGCTCACCACAGGGTTAGGATCATAAAAAGCCGCTTTTAATAACCCTTTCATGTCAGCCGCATTGGAGGGATAGATAACCTTAATGCCCCTGATGTTGACCAGGGTTGACTCAATACTGCCACTGTGGTAAGGCCCCCCTCCGCCATAAGCGCCAATGGGTATCCTGATCAGCGCCTGTACAGGAAATTTCCCCTTCGACAGATAACAACTTTTCGATAACTCCTCCACCAACTGGTTCATCCCCGGCCACACATAATCGGCAAACTGTATTTCCACGATAGGCTTCACCCCTACGGCACTCATGCCTACGGTACTGCCCACAATATACGCCTCCTGAATGGGGGTATTAAACACCCGGTTATGGCCGTACTTGCCCGCCAGCGTTGCCGCCTCACGAAAGACACCGCCCAGGGTGCCGCCCACATCCTGGCCATAGAAAATGGCCTCAGGGTGGTTTTTCAACAGATAATCAATGGCATGCAGGCCGGCATCTACCATGACCACCGGCTCAGCCCCGGCCTTATGGCGCTGTCCCTTTTCTTCAGTAACCGGTGTGGGTGCATAAATATATTCTTCAACTTCTTTGATGTCCGGGTCAGGAGAGTTCCTGGCCTCAACAAACGATTCATCAACCAGGTCTTTGGCCTGCTTTTCCACTTGCCGCAGTTCCCCTTCCTTAACCCCGAGGCGCAATAACCTGCGTTTGAGTTTGGGTATAGGATCGTTCTTGCGGTGGCTGGCCAGGTCTTCCTCGCTGCGGTACCATTCTTTGCGTACCCCCGATGTGTGGTGGCCCAGCAGCGGACATTTGGCATGTACCAGCACCGGGGCCCGGTGCCGTTTGATATAGCCAACGGCCCGGGTGAGTATTTCATACGAATTTTCAAAGTCACTGCCATCGGCCCGCATCCGCTTCAGGCCTTTAAAGCCGGCTGCATAATCATAGGCATCCATCGCCCGCATCTCCTTGCCGGTGGCGGAAATTCCCCAGTCGTTGTCCTGGATAAGGTAGAGTACCGGCAGCTTTTTCAGGACCGCCATCTGCAAGGCCTCGGCCACCTCACCTTCGGTAACCGAGCCATCCCCCAACGAGCACAGCACATAAGGCAGACGCTCATCCCCCAGCCCCTCCGATTCAAGATAATGAATGGCGTGCGCCATACCGGTAGCCGGAATAGCCTGCATGCCGGTGGCGGAACTCTGGTGCGGAATGGTAGGCATCCCCGCCTGTTTAACACTGGGGTGGCCATAATAGCTTCTGCCTCCGGTGAAGGGGTCGTTGGCTTTGGCCATCAACTGCATCATCAGCTCCGCAGGGGAAAAACCCATGGCCAGTAATATAGACTCATCGCGGTAATACAGGGAGGCGTAATCCCAGGGATTAAGCAGAAACCCGGCTGCCAGTTGAATGGCTTCATGGCCACGGCTGGTACTGTGTACATAGCGGCTGGCAAACTCTTTCTCCTCATCGTATTTTTCGGCCATGGCCCGGGCCGTGACCATTAAACGATAGGCTTTTAACAGTAAATCAAGGTCGGTTTTATGGCTAATTTCAGCTACGGTGCGCATAGGGTATTTCTACGTTAAACTTTTACACTAATTTAGCCAAAACCTGATAGAATAAGCTGCTTTGCCCCGGATATTTGAAACATCAACTATATTTGACCACTATGCTGGAATTTTTGCTTGCCCTCGATCGCTACCTGCTGCTTAAAATCAATAGCTGGCACAATCCGTGGTGGGATACGGTCATGTTTTTCCTTACCGATGGCAGGGCCTGGCTGCCCCTGTTTTTGCTGCTGACCGGCTGGATGGCCTATAAACTCAAATGGCAGACGCTGGTGGTGCTATTCTACGTTGGCCTGGTTATTTTGCTGGCCGACCGTCTTTCTGCCGGCTTGCTGAAGCCCTGGGTAGGCCGCCTGCGGCCTACGCACGAGCCCGGCCTGGAAGATCTCCTGCATATTGTCAACGGTTACCGGGGTGGTTTATACAGCTTTGTTTCTTCGCATGCAGCCAACGCCTTTGGCATTGCTACTTTTCTGTGGCTGGTACTGCGCCATCATATTAAGTGGGTTTGGGTGATGTTCGTCTGGGCCGCTGTTTTTAGCTATACCCGCATCTACCTGGGGGTCCATTACCCCAGCGATATAGTGGCCGGGGCCTTATCAGGTATGATTATAGCCTGGCTTGTGTACCGGTTGGCCCGGTTACCGCGGTCGTTGGTACGTATTAGGTTCCTTAAGTAAATTAATCTATTTTTTATCGTTATTACCAACAGGTTGAAGAGCAACGGATATTGCAAACGTTTGCACAACCGATTTCGTTACTTTTTCCCTGGATTAGCTTTTTAATCATAAAGTATATTTTATAACTTCCGCAAAACTTTACTACTAACTACCAGAAAAATGAATGTAAAACACGCACGACTACTCCCCTTTCTATTGGCTTTCGCGTTTTCTTCCTGTAACCAAAAAGAAGGACTCGATAAACAACAGCTCATGCAGTTACAAACCAATATTGTACAGGTAACCAACCATGACGGCCGTCCATTTACCACCTCTTCTGCCCCTTCACCCAAGGGCAGGTATATTGCCGGGCCCGGAGGAGGTGTTATGATGCAGGCCTTTTACTGGGACGTACCGGCCGGGGGCATTTGGTGGGACAGCCTGCAAACAAAAGTAACAGCCTGGTCGAATGCGGGTATTGAAGCCATTTGGCTGCCTCCGGTTGCCAAGGCCCAGAACGGCCCTTACTCTATGGGTTATGACCCTACGGACTACTTCGATTTGGGACAATACAACCAAAATGGCACCCTTGAAACAAGGTTCGGCTCTAAAGCAGAGTTGATTGCTTTAATACAAGCTGCGCATAACGAAAACATGAAAGTTTATGCCGACATCGTCATAAACCATAATAGTGGCGGTCAATTAGAGTATAACCAATATACAGGCGATTCCACCTGGACGGACTTTTCCGGGATTGCGTCCGGAAATTTTATGCGATCGCAACATGACTTTCACCCTAATTGGGTACACAGCAATGATGAGGGTGCTTTTGGGGGGTTCCCTGACCTCTGCCATGAAGTACCCTACGTTCAGGATTGGCTGTGGAAAACATCTTATTCCGTGGCAGCCCATTACAAAAACGATATCGGTTTTGATGGCTGGCGTTTTGATTATGTGAAAGGTTTCGCCCCCTGGGTGGTAAAAGATTGGCTCACCTCTGTTGGCGGGTTCTCCGTAGGGGAACTTTGGGACACAGATGTTAACTATCTTGAATGGTGGGCGAACGCGGCCAATAGCAGTGTTTTTGACTTTGCCTGTTACTACAAAATGAACGATGCCTTTGATGGTAACAACCTTGCTGTACTTTATGATGATATGATGTGGAAAAGGAACCCTTTTAAAGCCGTAACTTTTGTCACTAACCACGACACCGATGAGATTTGGAACAAAATGCTGGCTTATGCTTATATTCTCACACATGAAGGTTACCCCACTATTTTTTATCGGGACTATGAAGAGTGGCTCAACAAAGAGCGGCTTGATAACCTTATTTGGATCCACAACAACAAGGCTACCGGCACTACTACTATCTTGTATGCCGACAGTGATGAATACCTGGCGAGAAGAAACGGGTATAATGGCGAGCCGGGCCTGGTTGTTTATCTCAATAACTCGAATAATTGGCTGGAAAGATGGGTGCCTACTAATTGGAGCAATACGGTAATAAAAGATTATACCGGCCATTCAAACTGGTATCCAACAACGCAGGGTGGCGGCTGGGTTAAAATCCAATGCCCCCCTAAAAGTTATTCCATTTGGTCCCCTGCCCAATAAAATATACGGGCCGGGTTATGGTGTTACAGGCAATCGGATCACCGGTTGCTATCCTTACGCTGTAACATCCGGCTCACATATTTGCCAACGATATCGAACTCAATATTAACCCTGTCGCCTACGCTGAGGCGGCCCAGGTTAGTATGTTCGTAGGTATAGGGAATAATAGCCACGGTAAACGCATCGGCCTTTACAGCAAAACAGGTAAGGCTTATCCCATTAACCGCTACCGACCCTTTTTCTACCAGTAATGTAGTAGGGCCGGACAATTTAAAGGTAAACAGCCAACTGCCATCCGCCTCTTCAATGGCCGTGCAGACAGCGGTTTCATCCACATGCCCCTGCACGATATGCCCATCAAAGCGGCCGTTGGCCACCATGCTGCGCTCAAGGTTCACATAATCGCCCGGCCGCAGGCTGCCAAGGTTCGATTTTTTCAGGGTTTCTTCTACGGCCGTAACCTTATACACCCCGTTATCGATATCTACGGTAGTCAGGCAAACCCCATTATGGGCCACGCTTTGGTCAACCTGCAGCTCGCTGGCCATTGGGGCGGCAATAAAAAAATGTACGTTTTGGCCTTCGGTTTCTATGGCCTTTATTTTTCCCTGCTGCTCAATTATACCGGTAAACATACTGTAAGTTTTTCATGTAAAAATAAGCCATAAGCAGCAATATGATTACCCATACTACTCAAATACTACGAGAGGGCTCCCCGGCTGGTGGTTGTTCCGGCAGCCGGAACGAGATGATAAAGGTTATGCCTTTATCCGGATTGTCCTCGCACCACACTTTCCCCTGCATGGCAGTAACATATTTTTTTACAATAGACAGCCCGATGCCCGTAGATTCCTCGCCAGCCGTGGGCCTGGCAGCAAGTTTTTTGTACTTGCTGAACAATAATTTTTTATCTTTAGCGCTGATCCCCGGCCCCTGGTCACGCACCATAATTTCTGCCCGCTGATCCCGGATACGCACTTTTACATATACGGCCGTACCCCTGGCAGTAAATTTTATGGCGTTAGAGATGATATTTTCAATTACCTGAATAGTGTAGTTCTTGTCCTGCAACAGCAATACTGCTTCGGGAGCTGGTTTAAATACCAGGGCTACCTGTTTGTTCACCGCCAGCGGAGTGAAGTTTGTGCACAAACCTTGTAGCAATTCATTCAGGTCAAACGTTTCAGGTTGCAGGTTCACCTGCCCTGATTCGATGACATTAATATCCAGTATCCGGGTAATCATGGTACGCAACCTGTCCATCGATTTACCAATCAGGTCAACATTCTCCCGGGTTCCTGCCGACAGTCCCTTATCGGCAGTGTTAATAATACCAATAAGCCCTTTTATCTGGTTCAACGGGCTACGCAAATCGTGGGCCACAATGGCAATCAAATCGTCCTTTTCCTGGTTCAGCTCAGTCAGCAATTTATTTTGTGCCACCAACTGGCGCGACTGGCTGGCAATTTCGGCCGTCCGTTCCTGCACTTGGGCGGCCAGTAAATTCCGCTGGTGCCGGATGTTGGCCACCCGCAACCGGTAGGCTGTCCACAACAAGGCCAGCAAGGCGGCCAGCAAAGCCAACCGAAACCACCAAGTCTCCCACCATGGGGTTTTAACGATGAGCACAAGACTATCGCCCGTGGTATTCCATATACCATCGTTGTTTGCCCCCTGAACCCGGAAAACATATTCACCGGGGGGCACGTTGGTATAACGGGCGGTTCGTGAACTTCCAGCCGTTATCCATTCTTTATCGAAACCCTCCAGTTTATACTTATAGCGGTTGGCTGCCGGGTTTACATAGTTTAAGGCCACAAAAGAGATAGAAAAATACCCTTCATCATGTTCCAGCGCCATCCGCTTGTCAAACTCCGGCAGTGAGTCCAACGGCCCTCCCTGAACCGGGTTTAGTGGCCTGTTAAACAAACTAAAGCCGGTAATATGTACAGGAGGTTGATAATTGTTGGCCCTAAAACTGCCGGGGGAAAAAGAAACCACACCTTCCCGGCTGCCGAAAAGCATCTCCCCTGCACGGGTTTGCGTAAAAGCCCCGGAGTTAAACTCTTCCCCGAAAAGGCCATCCTTTTTACTGTAGTTTACAAAAGTCTCTGTCTCCGGATCAAAGGAGGATATGCCGCCATTATGACTCATCCAGAGCAGACCTTGTTCGTCTTCCAGGATACCGTATAAAGCCGGGTTGGCAAGGCCTTTATTGCGTGAATAGTGTTTGAATTTACCGGTTTGCGGGTCCAACAGATCAAGGCCCCCTCCATATATCGCAACCCAGATACGGTGCTTGCTATCTTCATACACATAAGAAACCCCGTTGTTAGCGAGGCTATGCGGGTCTCCGGATTTATTTTCATAATGGGTAAAGGTATTGGATGCAGGCTGATAAACATCGAATCCCATAGCATAAAGCCCAATCCAGTAGTTACCGCGGTGATCCTGGTAAATTGACCAGGTAGCATTAGTAGTAAGCCCGGAGTTTTGAACTGTCAGCGCATCCACACGGCCATCGGGCAATAGTTTGCGCAGACCGTCAAAGGTGCAAAACCATAGGTTCCCCTGAGCGTCCTCATAGATTTGGTTAATACTTTGGGGCTCAGGGAAGCCCCTGGTTTTTGCAAGGTAAACCCGCCTGAACCGATTGGTTTGATAATCGTACCGGTACAGGCCGTTACTGTTGGTACCTACCCACAACCGACCCTTACTGTCTTCAAAAATTGCCCTGACCAAATTACCGTTCAGGCCTTTGCCGTCACCCGCCCGGTAGTGCTCGGGCTCCCCGGTCTTGTTGTCTATCCGGCTCAGGCCGTCATGGAACGAGCCCGCCCAAATATTCCCCCGGCTGTCTTTGCACACAGCATAGATATTATTATTTGTAAGCCTGTCGGGAATAGCCTTTGAGTTACGGTAATAAGTGAACTTGTGCCGGTTGCTGTTAATTTTATTAAGCCCTACCTGCAACCCTATCCAGGTATTGCCGGCATCGTCATTGTACAAAACCCGCACATTAGGATGCTCCGTTTCAACCAATGAAAATGTTTCCTGCCGGGTATCGAACCGGTTCAGGTAACCACCACGGATGCCCACCAACAGCACCCCGGGTTCAGCTTCCAGCAGTGCCAGCAGGTTATCGTTACTTAAACTGTGCAAATTGCCGGGCTGGTTCCGGTAAACGGTTACAGCACCCGTTGTACGGTTAAGCTGTTTAAGCCCCTGGCCATAGGTGCCTACCCAAAAACCACCCTGGGCATCTTCTAAGATAGCCCGTACATAGCCGAGCGGAAATGAAGTAAAATTATCGGTAGCCGGGTTAAACCGGGATACCCCCCGGACTGACCCTGCCCAAACTGTCCCGGCCTTATCTTTATACAGCGTATAAATGTCATTGGCAAGTAGCGTAGTGGGGTCAGTTGGGCTATGGGAGTAACGATCAAAAGTGCCATTCCCTGGGTTGTAACGATTAAGCCCCCCACCAATAGTAGCTGCCCACACGTACCCCTCGTTATCTACCAATACCGCGCGTACGCGGTCAGAGCTTAGCGAGGCCGGGTCGGCTTCATCATGCTGAAAACTGTGAAACCTGCCAGTCCTGAGTTCATATTTATTTACCCCACCTCCCCGCGTAGCAATCCATAAGTCACCCTCAGCATCCGCATCTATGCCCAAAATAAAGTTATCGCCCAGGCTATACGGATCGTCCGGGTCGTGCCGGTAAGTGGTAAAAGAGTAGCCGTCAAACCTGTTCAGCCCGTCCTGGGTACCAATCCATATGTAGCCCAACTTGTCCTGAATAATACAATTAATGGTACTTTGCGACAGGCCATCATCGTTGTCGTAGTAGTCCATAGTGAAAGACTGCCCCTGCCCCACACCTACCGGTACAGCCCCCAATATCAACAGGGAGCATAGATAACAAAACCGAAAAAACGGGTACCGGGTCGAAATAAAAAATAAGCACATATTTCAATAATACAATTTTATGGGTAAAAACACGTGATGCAGGCACAGAACTAGCAACCGGCAGGTTCGGCCCGTATGCAAAACCGTGAGAAACCTATCAGCTTTACAAACTTGTAGGCAACATCAATCCGTAGTATTCCATTAGATTGATAATAACAGCTTAAGATAATTAATAACACCTGTTTATCAATTAATTAAATCAGCCTGGTGATACAAGGTTGGTTGATTGGCGGCACACCCTATTACAAGCGAAAACTTCAACAGCAAATCAACCGGCAACGGGTCCGGTTTATACAAAAAAAAACCGCAGGGGTTAACCCTGCGGAGTACGCCAACTAAGATAATCCGTACATAGGGTAGAAAGCTACCCAAATCTTGGCCTTATCGGCCCGGCACCTCAAAAGGTGGGGATATCAACCCCGGGTGAAGAAATCCTGTTGAGGGTGCCGGACTAAATCAACCGGGCGTAAGTTCAAAAGTAAATTCACCGGTAATTCCCCCTATCCTGCCCCCGCTGGTTTCTTCAACGGTGAATTTTAATATCAACCGGTCAGGGCTCAGACTAACTATCTCGATTAACACCCCGTCATCACGCAACAGCTCATTGGGATTGCTATTATTAAATTGCCAGGTACCGGCTGCCGGCCAGGCAATTCCCGTGCTGTTTGCTGTTTCATAGGTATAATCTGCCCCGATTGTTAACAAAAAGCCACTGAATTGCCCCGTGACGTCATACCCGTCTTTAGTTACCGAGCCTCCGACAACACCCCAGGACAGCCCTCCGTTAACCAGTCTGCCTAGCTGTTGCGCCAACGCATCCGCCTGGGGGTCGTCTTCCTTGTTTTTGCACCCGGTAGCGGCAAGCATACCCAGTGCTATAATGGTGATTAGTGTAGTTCTTAATTTCATAATTATTGTTTTATAAACCTGAACGTTGATATTCCTGATTTTCCTGATAACTTGATCATATAATTACCGGGCGTTAATGCACTAACATCAACCCTTTCGGTGGCAACAGATGTCTGATAGACTATGCGACCGGCCGTAGTATAAATTTGCAGTGCCTCATATTTCCCGGAAACAATAAGGTATTTGGCTACCGGATTGGGATAAACGGCAATAGCTCCCGGCCCCTGTAGTTCTATACCGGTAACCGTAACAATTTCGAATACTTGTTCCACTACCGGGGCAGCGTTAAAGTTATCATTACCCGCTTGTGAAGCCGCAATGGTCACGGTGCCAAGGCCATCAAAAGTAGCCTCATTACCATTTATTGTAACCGGTCCGCTAACCACACTGAAACTTACCGGCAGGCCCGAACCGGCCTCTGCCGATAAGGTCATTGAGCCATCCTCCAGGATTTGATCCTCTATGGCCGTAAAAGTTATCACCTGGTCGGCTTTGGCGATGGTAAAAGTCTGTGTCACTTCAGGGGCCGGCAGGTAGTTGGCATCACCGGCCTGATTGACGGAAATGGTGGCCGCGCCTGCCCCGGTAATGGTCACCTCATTGCCGCTTAAGCTAACCGGGCCACTAACAACACTGTAGGTAACGGCCAGGCCGGAGGACGCAGTAGCCGAAAGCGTAAACGGGGCATCACCATAGGTTTTATCGGTTATGGCCGCAAAGGTAATGGTCTGGCTTTGCAGGTCATTCACAGCAAAGGTAACCTGTTCGCTGGCGGGGTTATATTCGTCCGTGCCGGCCTGGCTTACCGTTACGGTTACCGTGCCGGCAGTGCCGGTCAGGGTAAGGGTAGTGCCGCTGATGGTGGCCGGGCCGCTCACCTGGTAGGTCAGGGGCAGACCGGTATCAACACTGGCTACCACCGC
>JALSJF010000239.1 GCA_026989505.1 Cyclobacteriaceae bacterium | reverse complement strand
TTTATTTCATTTCATCACACTACGTAAGCGGATCCTTTACCGGAGGGGCGATCAGCCGCTTGGTGGTTACGGTCCTGCGCTCTTTGTGACCACAATACGAGCATTTATAATATTCCAGCAACTCACCCTCGGATTCAACGGTGGGCGATTTAATCACTTCTTCATCTTCTACCCGCATGGTACGGTAGCCGCATGAAGGACACTCAATGGCCAACGAGCTGCCATCATATTTCTCGATCTTGGTATAGCCGGTTTCTTCATCCAGCCACACATCATAGTCAACCGAATGACTGGCCTCCTCTTCGATCATTTCAGCGGTCAGGTAATCATCCTCAACATCTTCACTCAACAACTTCATCACATTACCATTATTCGGGTTAATCCTGGGCTTATGACGCAACTTGTTTAGTTTCTTTTCTACCTGAAACGGATAATACACATTAATCAAGCTATGAAAAATAAGGGCGAAAATGGTGGTAAAGCTGGCGGTTACAAACAACCTGACAAAGAACCAGATTACTTCCTCCTTCACCGTTTCGGTAAAACTTGTATTCAGCCACAGCCCGGCCCCGATACTCAGGCTAAGCATCGAATACCAAAACAATTTAATCTCATTGTCGTTAATAAAGTCGTGCTTTAACTTCGGGTCGGAAATGGTAAGTTGCTTAATAAAGTAATATAAAGATATTAAGACGCCTGCCCCGGCAAATAAAATGGCCAGGTAGTCCACCCAAGTATTCCAGACTTCCAAAAAGCTTACGTACGATTCGTTATAATCCATTGTTTAAGGGTTTGATGTTATTAGTAGGTATTACGTTTAGGTTCTATGCGTTTTTTAATTTCAAGCTCAATTTATGCAAATCCTTATAAGTAAAAAACAAATCTTTAAAAAACTTAAAATTTTACCACAAAACTGCCAGGGTATTTCTTCCTGGCCTTTTCTTTAAGCTTCGCGGCCTTTTCCTCACTTTTCAGTTTGCCTATAATTATTTTATAATATTTAACATCCTGAATCACAGAAACTTGGATAAAGATACGACCCTTATAACTATTCTGCAACTCATCCGCCAATTGCACTAAATTAACCATTTCCCGGAAACTACCAACCTGTACCCCATAACCCTGTGGTTTTTTCTTATGTACCGACAAAGCATAGTACTCAGCCGGCAGGTCTTCGGGCACTTCTACGGGCTTATCCAGGGTGCTGTAGGGCGTTTTGTCAGGTTCCGGACTGTTGATTACCGTTAACTCCACCGCGGCTAAACCCTTCGTAATAAAATCCAATTTTTTCGCGGCAGATTTGGACAAATCAATGATTCTGCCTTCTACAAAAGGCCCCCTGTCGTTTATTCTTACGGTGACCTCTTTCCCATTATCAAGGTTTTTAACCCTTACGGTAGTGCCGAAAGGGAGGGTTTTATGGGCTGCGGTAAGCTTGTTATGGTGGTATTTTTCGCCACTGGCCGTCAGGCGCCCGACAAACTTATCGGCATAAAAGGAAGCCACCCCTTTTTGGGTGAAATTCTGGCCCCGGACGGCACCGGTTAAGGCCGCGAAAAGCAGAAAGCAGAAAAAACCAACCCGTTTGTGCATTGTTATCTTTAAACTTCCAAACATCAAATTTATTATTCCTTTTGCCGGAAAAAAGAAATAGCGGCAGAAAATTTCACATCTGCCCATAAAGTCTTATTTTTGTCCCGCAAATATGAATCTTCACTATTTGCACCATGTCTAAACAGGATTCCCGATTTCTTCTTGAAGCACTAACTTACGATGATGTACTTTTGGTGCCTGCTTATTCAAACGTTTTGCCCAAGGATGCGGATACTTCCTCCCGCCTGACCCGCAATATCGAGCTGAAAATCCCCTTGGTTTCGGCCGCTATGGATACCGTAACCGAGGCTAACCTGGCCATTGCCATGGCCTTAGAGGGCGGCATTGGCATCATCCATAAAAACATGACCTACGAAGCCCAGGCCGCCCAGGTACGCAAGGTAAAGCGCTCGCAAAGCGGCATGATCCTCGACCCGGTAACCCTGCCGGAAGATGCCCTGGTGGGCGATGCCAACAAAGTAATGCGCGAGTATAAAATCGGGGGTATCCCTATTGTAGGCAAAGACAATAAACTCATTGGCATTATTACCAACCGCGACCTGCGTTTCCACCGAGACCCTTCCCGGCCGATTGCCGAACTAATGACCCGCGAAGGCCTGATTACGGCCGAAGAAGGGGTTGGCCTGCTCGAAGCCGAGGACATTTTGAAAGAACATAAAATAGAAAAACTGCCCATTGTTGACCGGGACTTCAAGCTCTCAGGCCTGATCACCTACAAAGATATCCTGAAGAAAAGGGACCGCCCCAACGCCTGCAAAGACGAATTTGGCCGGCTGCGGGTAGGCGCTGCCGTTGGCGTTACCCCCGACATCTTAGACAGGATTGGGGCGCTGGTAAAAGCCGGGGTAGATGTAGTGGGCATTGATACCGCCCACGGCCACTCGCAGGGGGTAATTGATGCCACTAAGCGGGTAAAACAAAAATACCCTGACCTGGACGTGATGGTAGGCAATATTGCCACAGCCGAAGCAGCCAGGGCGCTGGTAGAAGCCGGTGCCGATGGGGTAAAAGTAGGCGTAGGCCCCGGCAGTATCTGTACTACCCGGATAATTGCCGGGATTGGCATGCCACAATTGTCGGCCGTGCTGGAAGTAGCCAAAGGCCTGCATGGTAGCGGAGTGCCGCTGATTGCCGATGGCGGGGTACGTTTTTCCGGGGATATTGTGAAAGCCCTGGCCGGTGGGGCGCAAAGCGTGATGGTTGGCTCGTTGCTGGCCGGTACCGAAGAAGCCCCCGGGGAGGTGATTATTTACGAGGGCAGGAAATTTAAATCTTACCGGGGCATGGGCTCTGTAGAAGCTATGGAAGAAGGCTCAAAAGACCGCTATTTCCAGGATGCCGAAGATGATATTAAAAAATTAGTGCCCGAAGGTATTGTGGGGCGGGTGCCGTACAAAGGCACTGTTGACGAAGTACTTTACCAACTCATCGGAGGCCTTAAGGCCGGCATGGGCTACTGCGGGGCCGGTACCCTGGCCGACCTGCAAACGGCTAAATTTGTAAAAATAACCAATGCCGGTATGCGCGAGAGCCACCCGCATGACATCCAGATTACCCGCGAAGCACCCAATTATTCGCGCTAACCTTACGGGGCTGTCTTGCGTACATTAACCCGGTAGTTGCCCACGGCCAGCACCGATAACTTAACCGGAAATTTGTATCTTCACCACCAAAGATAATTTCACCTTGTTGTCAAAAAAAGGAATTATAAGGATTGCCCTGATTTTAGCCGTCTTTTCATGGCTGGCCATGTCGCTAAGCGATATTATTATCCTTTTCAGCCGCATGAGTGAGTTGGTGAAGCCCGGCATCGGGCATTACTTCCCCGATATTTTCTTCATTCTTTATGCGCTGTCGCTGTATGTCTTTTACCAGTACCGCATAGAGGCGGCCCATAGCAGCACCTTTGTTGACCTGTTGTGGAAAATATTTGTCACCGGCCTGCTTACCACCGTGGTTTCTTTACTGCTAAAATCCCTGGATTTTGTCATGGGCAATACCAGCCTGCTGCAAAACCCGGTGCTGATCGATTCGATGTTCCTCATTCACCTGGGGCTGCTGCCGGCTTTCCTGATCTCTACTTTCATTGTCTGGAAAAGACTGGTGCTGTATCAAAAGACCAAACTGCAGATCAAAGCCTGGACCCTTTTTGAGTACCTGTTGCTGGTCAGCCTGTTCAGCCCGTTTTTGCCCACGGTGGCCCGGGCGGTTGTTTTTTACGCTTTAATCCTGATGGGCATTTTCCTTTCGGCCAATATGAAATGGGTGGCTTACCTTAACTTCAAACAAAAGTGGAAAAGTATTCTGCTGCTCATCCTCACGCAGCTATACCTGGCCTATTTTTATATGAGCCTATTTGATATGCGCAAAACCTACGAATTTCTGGTCGTGGCCCAGGACAGCGTATTCATCCTCTCGCTACTCATTTTTACCGGGATATATGCTACCTTTTCACTGCTGGTTATTCTCTTCAACCTGCCCACCTCCTCGGTATTTGAACAAAAGCTGGAAGAGGTGGTTAATTTTCAACGGCTAAGCCAATCGGTACAAACCGAGCAAAGCGAAAAACAGGTGTATGAAATTTTATTGGAAACCTCGGTGCGGGCCACAAAAGCCGATGCCGCCTGGATTGAAGCCCGCGTTGATGAAGAGGATACGGTGTTCCGGCATAATATCGGCCAGGATGTAATTCATAATATTAAAACCTATATTACCTCACAAAAGGACCACAACCCCTTTGATT
Source organism: Cyclobacteriaceae bacterium (assembly GCA_026989505.1). Classification (GTDB taxonomy): domain Bacteria; phylum Bacteroidota; class Bacteroidia; order Cytophagales; family Cyclobacteriaceae; genus S012-113. The sequence continues at coordinate 5,686 of JALSJF010000239.1, read as the reverse complement.
TTGCCAAAACCGAAAAAGGATTGCGCCCCGCCAAACACCTGCGTAAGATGAAAGGCGTACCTTTTAACTCTATCGTGGTGCTGCCCATTACCATTGCCGAAGAGCATCTTGGCATGCTGGTATTGCTCAAAGAACTGAAAGAAGGCTTTAACAAGGAATTGCTGGAGATCACCCAAACGTTTGTTAACCAGGCGGGCATTTCCATCGAAGGCTTCCGCCTGATGTCAGAAGCAATTGCCAACGAGCGCTACAAAGAAGAGTTGAACATTGCCAAAAAAGTGCAAAGCCGGCTGTTGCCCAACGTGCTGGATGCCAACGATGACTTTGAAATTACCGCTTTCTCGGCTGCAGCCGATGAAGTAGGTGGCGACTACTACGACTCCTTTAAAATAAACGATGACAAAGTGGCCCTGATTATAGGCGATGTGAGCGGCAAAGGCACTTCGGCCGCTTTCCACATGTCGCAAATGAAAGGTGTTTTTCATGGCCTGGCCCAACTCGACCTGCCGCCTGCCGAGTTCCTGATCAGGGCAAACAGGGCCATCAGCACCAGCCTGGACAAAACTTCTTTTGTCACAATCTCGTATTTTGTATTAGACCGAACCGAAAAGCGGGTGGAATTTGCGCGAGCGGGTCATTGTCCAACCTTATATTTTGATCACCAGCAGGGTAAAGCGGCTTATTTTACCAATAAGGGGCTGGGGCTGGGAATTGTCAGGAATAACAGTTTTGCCAATTACGTGCAGCCCCGGGAATTTACCTATCAGCCGGGCGATGTGCTGATTTTATATACCGATGGGATTACCGAGGCCAAAAATTTTAAAGGGGAGGAGTTTGGTTATGACCGTTTGGCGGCACTGGTAAACGACAATGCCCGCCTGGATGCCCCCGGGTTACAGCAGAAAATAATTGCTGAACTATATGAATTTTGTGGTCAGACCGATTTGGACGATGACTATACCACCATAATTGTAAAATTTAAGTAAGCTATGGTACAGATTGATAAAACAACCGAAAACGACATCACCACCCTGAGCATTACCGGTGAGGTGGACGCCAGTTCTTCCATTCAATTGGATGAAGCACTGGGCGAGGTGGTAAACCACGGAGCCCCCGGGATCCTGATAGACTGCTCCGGCTTAAGTTATATTTCTTCAGCCGGGCTAGGGGTGTTTATGTCGTATATTGAAGACATAAAGACAAAAAACCTGCGCATGGCCCTCTTTGGCCTGAATGAGAAGGTGAAAAATGTATTTGACATCCTTGGGCTCGACCAATTATTAACCCTGGTAAACACCAAAGAAGAAGCACTGGCCGTTGTAAATGAAGCATAATATCTCAGTCCCCTGCCAAAAAAGTAACCTGCAGCGCATCAGAACATTTGTTATTGAGGTACTGCGGGAACAGCAGTTGTCTGAACTTGAGGTTCACTCAATGGTGCTGGCAGTAGATGAGGTATGCGCCAATATGATGATCCACTCCAACAAATGCTCCCCCGACCATTCCATAGAAGTAGAAGTAATTACCAAAAGCAAACATAAGGTGGTATTCAACATTATTGACCGCGGCCATGCGTTTGATATCACCAAGCACCCGGAACCCGACATTAACGAGATCATCCGCAAAAAGAAGAAAGGGGGCATTGGCCTGATGCTGGTAAAAAGGATCATGGATAAAATTGATTTTATCCATAAGGATGGCTTCAGCATCGTCAGGCTGACGAAAAACCTGCATCCTGCCGGCTAACCCGGCTTATTCAGCGGTTATCCTACAAAGTCACCTGATGACTTACGGCATTCCTTGTATTTTTTGTTTACCCGCAGTTTCCACCAGGGCCAGGCGGTAAATACCAGGGCGGTTTTGGTGGCGGCATTATGCCAGAAGCGGGTAAAGCCGTTAAGGCTGCCCGGCTGGCCTTTGATCTGGATGATATAGACAAAGCCCAGTTTGCGCGTAAAGTCCTCGAAACATTTATTGCCGTACAGAGTCTTTTTGGTATCGTTTTTTATAATGGTCATGTAATGGCGCTTGCCTTTGGGGCGCTCCTTCTTTTTATTCACTTTGGCCTTTACATCGGTATGGCTGGTGGGCGGCATGGTTTCCTGGGCACGGGCGTGGCCGACCAAGAGTAAAGCCCCGCAAATTAGCGGAACATAAAGCCAACGGCCGTGCCGGTACCTGCCAAAAGCCTGCTGCTTGTTTAACCCCATACGTAAGTAATTTGATAGATAACTCAAATTAACATATTAAATTGCTTATCTGCGGCCCCGGGGTAAAAATAACCCGAAAAAATCTGCTTTCCCTTTCGTCCGCCAGGGTTAACCCGGATGCCCCGAGGGCTCATCAGCCCTACGGGCGAAAAATTCATATGAATTTTTCGGGTTAAGCGCGATAAAATTACGTAGCCAGGGAAATTACCTACGATACCTGCCCCTGTTTTGCCGTTATCCGGGTTATGTAGTAATATGCCAGGGGCACAAAAAACATGGAAGTGAAGGTGCCTACGGTAAGGCCGCCTATAACCGCTACTACCAGGCCCCGTTGTAAATCGGCCCCCAGGCCGGAGGCAAACATAACCGGCAGCAAGGCGAGGATGGTTGTCAGCGAAGTCATTAAAATTGGCCTGAGCCTTAGCTTGCCCGCCGCATGGATAGGCTGAAACAAAGCATTACCGGCCAGGCCGGGACCCCGTGCCTTCACCAGGCGGTTTATGGTGTCTAATTTAAGGATGGCATCGTTGATCATAATCCCCAGCATTACAATAATCCCAATGGCCGACATGATATTCATGGATGATCCTGACAGATAGATTAACAGCAAGCTGCCACCAACCCCCAACGGCAAGGTGAGGATAATGATTAAGGGTTGCCAGAAAGATTCAAATTGTGCGGCCAGGATAAAATAGAGTAAGGTAAAAGATATCAGCAACACCAGGCCCAGTTGTTGCAGGTTTTGGCGGGCTGTAAAATAAGTACCGTCAAAATCTACCAGAATGCCGTTATTTACCAATATATCGCGCAAACCGGAAAAGAATCCCCCGGCAGAGGGAACCTTGTCGTACAAAACCGCCTGATAAATACCTTTCGCATCGGCCGTCAGGTATTTATACCCCTGGCCATAGCTAACTGTAACAAAGTCTTTTAACGGGTAAGTTACCCCTTTGGCAGAGGTTATATAGAGCTTATCAAGATTTTCCTGTGCCCCGGGATAAGCCAGAAGTGACACCAGCGTGTTATGGCCAAAGCTCTTCAGGGTAGTGATGCCGGTAGGGCCAAACACCCGTGCGAGTTGCCGTTGCAGCGCCCCTTTATCAATATCGTACAGGGCCAGCTTGCTATTATCAACACTAAGCAGGATATCCGTTTCCATGGCAAAGCCTTTACCGGGGCGGGCTTCCCCCTGCGTGCCGGCCAGCAAAGCGGTAACCTCAGCGGCTGTTAACAGGCTGTCCCTGGCCCGCAACTTAACTTTAAGCCGGGGGGCGTTGCTGGTAAAAAGCTGATCGAAGGCATTGGGTGCCGGGCTAATGGTTACCCCAGCCTGCGGATACTTTGCCGCCAGCCACTGGCGCAAGGCCGCAGTAAATTCCGGCAACGTAATTTCGGCTGCCAGCATAAAATATATTTCGGCCCTGTCGCGGCCGTACGCCCCGGTGCCAGGCCCGTGGCCCGTCTCCCCAATTTCGGATTCGGTAAACTCAACCCCGGCACTGAAGTTAGCGATTATTTCCTGCACACGTTGTTCATTTTGTTCCAGGCCAAGGGGCTCGTGCCAGGAAATTTGCAACAGAAAATCGTGCCGTTCTATGGCCGGCAGCACCTGGCGGGGTGATTTTAACCCCAGCCCTATCCCCCCAAGACAAAGCAGGCTGATAAAACCCAGGGTAGCCGGCTTATGGCGCCAGGCCAGGGAAAACAACTTGTCGTACAGGGCCAACACCCGCGTAAATAGCTTGTTATCCCGGACAGGGACATTACGGTGGGCAAACAACAACTTGTACAACAAGGGCAAAACACTGAACGACACCAGTAATGATACCCCCAGGATTGCCGCTACGGCCACCGCCTGGTCGTAAAACAAAGCCCCCGACATACCATGCAAATAAACCAACGGCACAAAAACGGCCAGGGTGGTGAGCACCGAACTGATTAGCGGGGCACGCACTTCTTTTACGCCAAGCACACAAGCGGCTATGATACCGTGCCCGGCCAGGCGTTTGGCGCTGATGTTATCCAAAACAATAATGGCATTGTCGATAAGCATCCCCAGGCCCAGGGCCAGGCCACTAAGAGAAATAATATTAATGGAAATGCCAACCACATAAAAAACCAAAAAGCTGAGCAAGAGTGACAGCGGCAGGCTCACCCCCATAATGAGGGCCAGCCGGACATTGCCCATAAAAAGGAAGAGTACCGAAAAAGCAAAAACACCGCCAAACAATAAGGCCGTTTTAAGGTTATTGATACCGGCATTAAGCAAAGCCGATTGGTCGCGGGTAAGTTTAAACCTTACCTGCGGGTATTCCTGCTTAAAAATTTCTACCCCGGCCTTAATTTCCGCCATCAGCGCCAGCATGCGGGCGTTGCTTTGTTTGTGGATGATAACCGCCAGGCCATGGCGGCCGTTTAGTAAATGGTAGCCCGGTGCCGGGCGCAGCCTTTCGCTAACCTGCGCCACCTCGCTTACACGGATAATTTTATGGCCGGTTTTGGCTACCGGCAACTGCAGGATACCGGCCACGGAAGACACCTTGCCGGCCACCTTCACATAATACCGGTACTGGCCGTCCTTCACGCTTATTGCGCCCCAGTTGATATTGCTGTTGTTGATGGCCCCTATCAGGTCCGCCAACGGTATGTTCAGGGCGTTGAGCCTGGCCAGGTTTGGGGTAACGGCAATTTCGGTTTCCCTCTGGCCCACTACCTCTACCAGCGATACCCCGGGCAGTTGCTCTATCCTTCTGCGGATTACCTTAGTAGCCAACTCCGATACGGCCAGGTAGTCTTTTTGTTCGCGGGGGATTACCTGCAACCGTACCACAGGAATATCGGCCGTGCTCAGGCGGAATACCTGCGGCCGGGCCAGGTCCGGGGGCAACTGCCCTTGCAGGCGGTCTATCCTTTCGTTAACCTCGATATACATTAAATCCATGGGGGCCTTATAGGAGAAAGTTAGTTGCAGGCGCCCGGCCCCGGCACTGGCGGTACTCTCAATGCCGGTAAGGCCGGCCAGGGTAAGCAGGTTTTCGCGTATGGGCTGTAAGATATTTTCTTCAATGACGGCCGGGGAGCTATTGGGCGCCTCCACCCTGATGACGATTGACGGCACATCTATGGCCGGCAACAGGCTTACCGGCAATTGCACCAGGGCCAGCAGGCTAAAAACCAGCAAGCCCAGGGTAACCATAAACACGGCTATGGGGCGGTGAAGAAGAAATTTTGTCATCGGGTTGTTTTGGATGGCTAAATATACGGGAAATTTAAAAACCAAACCAAAACTTTACCAGAGGAATTTAACCCGAAAAATTCTAATGAATTTTCGGGTTAAAACTTCAATCGGGCAAGCTCCTCCCCGATATTCTCGCTGCTTAGATGCACTACCGTCACCACCTGCCCGTTTTCTACCTTATATATTACCGGGCTGCCGGTAACCAGCCCCAGGGAAGCCGCCCTAAACCCAACATCCA
>JALSJF010000238.1 GCA_026989505.1 Cyclobacteriaceae bacterium | reverse complement strand
GGTGAGTTGCTGGAATATTATAAATGCTCGTATTGTGGTCACAAAGAGCGCAGGACCGTAACCACCAAGCGGCTGATCGCCCCTCCGGTAAAGGATCCGCTTACGTAGTGTGATGAAATGAAATAAAGAAAAAGCTGTCCTTCCGGGCAGCTTTTTTTGTGGCTATTCTCCCCAACCCCGCCCTTATCTTTGCGGTGTTACGTGGGCATAAACCCCGGTTATAAAATCACCTCCAAAACCTCTTTTACCACCCGTTCGGAAGACTCCAGCGCCCCTTGCACGGTGCCGTAATTGCCGTTCAGGGCAGTGGCCTCCCCGGCAAAGAAAATACGGTTGTTAATTGGGGTGGCGTAAGCTTCGGCCGCCCCGGTGCCACTTACCATGGGGTAGGACTTTACCCCGTTAAAGTAGTCCCGGTCGCCCCAGTTAATCACATAAGTCGAGCTTTCGTCAAACTGCTGCGAGGCCTGGCCATTGTACAGGGCATCCAATTCACCCAAAAGTTGTTGTACGATTTCGTCATCGGTTTTGCCGGTAAGGGCTTCGGCCTGGGTGCCCATAATCAGGGCTGAGAGTACCCGGTTTTCATCGTTCAGGCTGCGGCCCATACCCGGGGCATAGTACTCCGGGGCCGTGCCATTGGTATAGATCATGCCCACCTCCTGGCCCCAGAAATTTACATAAAAGCCGAGCATCACTTTATAGCCTTTGTCCATGCCTATCCTGTCAAGGGCAGCCGTGGTGTTAATGGGCAGGTTGGGGGCAAAATTTATATCACCCCGCTTAATAACGTTTATTGGCACGGTAATAATCAGAATGGTACACTCATGCGTGCCGCCAGAGGCATCGGTAAGCCGTATTTTTTCGCTGTCGGTATAATCAACCTGCACTACCGGGGTGTTTAGCTTAATGTGGGGGATTACCTGACTAAAGGCCCCGTTGAGGATATTGGCCAGCGACAGGTTGGCGGCAAAAAAACGGCCCTCACCATCATTCCATAGCCGCTCACCATCGGCCACCCCTTTAATGCTGATAGATTCGAAAGAAGTACCGCGGCTGTTGGCCGTGATGGCATCAACAATATGCTGCACGCGGGTGGGCAGGTTAGCGCTAAATACCGCATTTTTGATCGTCAGGTCCGGGCCATTATAATTGGGGATATCGTTGATGAAGTTCATGGCGGTCAAAAAATCAACATCGTTGGCCAGGTCATCGGCAGTTTTGATGGCCCCGTCAAGCATATAGCGTGAAGTTTCAGGGTACTGGATAATATTCGCCCCGGAGCCGGTAACTATCCGGTGCCAGAGGTTATTGTCACCATAAATCCAGTCGGCCCCTTCTTCCATAGGAAAATCAAAATATTCATCCTGCAGCCGCACCCGGCCACCAAAGCGGTCGGTGGCTTCCAGTATCTGCACGCTGATATTTTTGTCGAGAAACTGTTGGGCAGCGTAGAGGCCCGCAGCCCCGGCCCCAATAATAATCACGTTGCCGTCATATACGGGCGTAGGCGGAATTTCAGGTTCGCAAGCGGCCAGCAGGGAAGGGAAAGCCAGGCTTGCCGGTACAGTGTAGGCCAACTTCTGAATAACTTCGCGTCTTTTCATATAGTGATGTTCGTACTCAACTAATCGGGTAATCCTTCAGGCACCAAATTACAGGTTTTTTTTCAGATTAATGGCACCCCAACCCACTTGGTAACCCTACGTAAGGGCCGGTACGGTCTCAGGCGTTCCTGAACCCGTACACAAAACGGTCTTTTTGGTTGAGGTCTTTGGCTATTTCAATGCCTTGCAAACCTCCTTCGGCCATGATTCCGGCCACCTCATGCGCCAGGGCTTCGTTTACCTCAAAAAACACCGCCCCGGTATTTTGCAGGGCAGTGCGGGCAAACGCCACAATCCGGTCATAATAAATGAGCGGGTCGTTATCGGGCACAAACAGGGCTTTGGCCGGCTCATGCTGTAACACATTGGCCTGCATTTGCTGTTTTTCCGCCTCACGCACATAAGGTGGGTTGCTGACAATGACATCATATTGCCGGTGGCTTTGGCAGGTGAAGATATCTTCATGGATAAAATTCACTTTTGCCCCCAGCCTGCGCACATTACGTTCGGCTACTTTAATGGCCGATAAGCTTACGTCTAAGGCATCAACACTGTCTTGCGGCCGGTCCAGTGCCAGGGAAATGGCAATACAGCCGCTGCCGGTACCGATATCGAGAATTTTCAACGGAGGTTTACCTTGCGTGTAGCCGATGACTATTTGTACCAGTTCCTCTGTCTCCGGGCGGGGAATAAGGGTACACTCGTTCACCTCGTAAACGTTATTATAGAAGTAGGCCTTACCGAGGATGTACTGAATGGGCACCTGGCGTTTCAACTGTAAAATATATTTTAAGATGGTGGCGCGGAAATTAGGCCCGGTTTGAAACGTATGGTCAGTCAGGATATCGGTACTGCTGAAGCCCGAAACATCTTCTACGATCAGCATGGCCAGCATATCGGCCTCCTGTTGGTAAACAGGCTTTATGGCATCGCGGATTTGCCGGAAAAGGCTTAACGTAGAGGTGTAAACCATACCGCAATGGTACAAAAGTTTATAAAAACGGATAGTCAGCAACATTTGAATTAATATTGCAATATGCAGGATGAACTGTTTATGCAACGTGCCCTCGACCTGGCCGCCAGGGGCCTGGGCAGGGTTAGCCCTAACCCGATGGTGGGTTGCGTAATCGTGCATGAGGGCAAAATAATTGGCGAAGGCTGGCACCGGCAATTTGGCGGGCCCCATGCCGAGGTAAATGCCGTAAACGCTGTAGCCGACAAAGGTTTGCTGGCTGAGGCTACCTTCTATGTAACCCTGGAGCCCTGCAGCTATCAGGGCAAAACCCCCGCCTGTACCGACCTGCTGACAAAATTAAAACCGCAACGCGTGGTGGTGGCCGCCAACGACCCTAACCCTCAGGTAAATGGCCGGGGGCTGGCTATGCTCCGCCAGGCCGGCATAGAAGTTACAACCGGGGTGCTGGCGGCCGGGGCTATGGCGTTGAACAAACGCTTTTTTGTGGCCATGCACCGGCAGCGCCCGTATGTGGTGGTAAAGTGGGCCCAAACAGCCGATGGGTTTATCGCCCGCAAGGATTATAATGCTAAGTGGATCAGCAATGCCCAATCCCGGCAACTGGTGCACAAATGGCGTACCGAAGAGGATGCTATTTTGGTTGGCTTTAATACGGTAAAATACGATAACCCACAGCTTACCGCCCGCGACTGGCCGGGCCGTAACCCGGTGCGGGTAATCATTGACCCAACCCTGGGGATTGGCACTGATTTTAATGTGTTTTCAGGAGATGAAAAGGTGCTGGTGTTTAATACGGTGGCAGATGCGCAGCAGGGCCGGGTTACCCGGGTTAAGGTCTCCCGGGAAAATATGCCAGACGAGGTGCTGGCTTATCTTTATGCCCGGGATATCGGCTCTGTACTGATAGAGGGGGGAGCGGCTACCCTAACCATGTTTATTAACAGCGGCCTTTGGGATGAGGCCAGGGTTTTTACCGCTGCCACTACGTTTACCGAGGGTATTGCTGCCCCGGAATTGGCTGTTGGGCCTGCCGCAGAACAATCTATTGCCGGTGACCGGTTGCGCATTATGTATAACCCCGTAACGAAAGAATTATGGCAGAAGAGCTGAACATAGACCGTACGGCCGGAAAAGCCGATAAATATCAGGCCTTACTACCGCAGGTTGAGGCCTTGATTGGTGATGAACCTAACCGGATAGCCAATATGGCCAACGTGGCGGCAGCCCTGAAGCAGGCTTTTAACTTTTTCTGGGTTGGCTTTTATGTGGTGGAGGGTGACAGCCTGGTACTGGGGCCGTTTCAGGGACCGGTTGCCTGCACCCGCATAGCCAAAGGCAAAGGGGTTTGTGGTGCGGCCTGGGCAACGAAAAAAAGCTTAATCGTTCCGGACGTGGAGGCATTCCCGGGCCATATTGCCTGCAGCAGTGAATCGAAATCGGAGATTGTGGTGCCGGGGGTGGGGGAAGATGGCAAGGTGCATTTTGTGCTGGACCTGGACAGTGACCGCCTTAATGATTTTGATGAAGTGGACCAACAGTACCTTGAGCAAATGGTAAATTTTATTGTTTAACCCGGAAAATTCATGGGAATTTTTCGGGTTAAGCCTCTTCTTTGCGAAAGGAAAAGCCGCTGATATCACCTTCGATAACATGATCGAGGGTTAAACCGGTAACGTGCAGCACCTCGGTCTTGCGGATATAAACCGGTACCTCATCTACCGCATAGGCAAGGTCGTTCTCCTGCTTTTGGTCAAAGCCCAGCACAAACGAGGTGGTGCCACAGGAGGCACCCATGTTTTCCAGCCCGATGCGCAAACCATAACCTTCGGGGATATCTTTGCTTTGCATGATTTCTTTGATGGCCTTAATGGCGCTGTCGGTAATGGTAACGGGCTTTATCAGCATAACTAAAAAATTTTATTCATAGCAGGTTACTTTTACAAAAGTAGGTATTATGCGGTAAAGCAGGTATATCGGCTTAAGGTTGACTATTACATTTGTATGGTTCATCTTTGTCTAAATTCTTGAACTATGGAAAGTCTTATTGAGTTTGGCAAGATTTTGCTCCCCGCGGCACTGGTGCTTTATGCTATGTACCTTGGGGTAAAAGTGATGATTGCCCGGGAACTTACCCAAAAACAACTGGATATCCGGCAGAAAAGTATTGAAATCACCTTGCCGGTACGGTTGCAGGCCTATGAGCGCATGAGCCTGTTTCTGGAGCGCATTTCGCCCAATAACCTGGTGGTGCGGCTGAGCCAGCCCGGTATGAGCGCCCGCGAACTGCATGCGTTGCTCCTGCAGGATATCCGCGATGAGTACAACCATAACGTTTCGCAGCAGGTGTATATGAGCCCGGAGGTATGGGAAGAAATTAAAACCGCCAAGGAAGACCTGATTACGGCCATCAATGCCTCCACCGAAGGACTGGCCGATGATGCCACGGCCCTGGACTTATCGAAAAAACTTTTTGAATTTGTGATGCAGAAGAAAATAGATCCGATTGCCCATGCGTTAAAATCGTTAAAGGACGAGATATCCAAAACTTATTAATATTACGTATCTTTAGTAGTGATGGCAAATTCTAAACTTTCCGGGAATAAATATTATCAAAAGGCCAGGGAAAAGGCGGCCGATATCATGGGCGACAAGGGTAAAATGAGCGAACTTGCCAATGTGTCGCGCGAGAAACTGCAAGGCCTTAACTTCGAGGACACCAAGATCAGCCGCCTGGCCGTAAACCTGCGGGTTATTATCAGGATGCTCAAGGCCTATGCCAACGGCAGCTACCGGGACATACCCTGGAAATCGCTGGCGGCCCTGGTGGCCGGGGTGGTATATTTTGTTATGCCGCTAGACCTGCTGCCCGACTTTATCCCCTTTACCGGTTTTCTCGATGACTTTACCGTGGTCATGCTGATTTCCGGGGCTTTTCAAAAAGATATAGAAGAATTCTTGTTCTGGGAGGAGCATAAAAGATGAAAACAGCCGTCATTGCCGGCTATTCCGGCCTGATAGGCAGCCAACTGCTGTCCTTGCTGCTGGCTGAAAACACATACCGCAAGGTAATCGCCATCGGCCGCAGAAAACTGGCGCTCAAACACCCCAAACTGATTCAGGAAATTGTAGATTTTGACAACTTGCAACTGGTGGCAAACCAGGTGGACGATGTTTTTTGTTGTCTGGGGACCACCATCAAAAAAGCCGGCTCGCAAGAGAAATTCCGCCTGGTTGATTTTCAGTACCCGGTAAACCTGGCGAATGCCTGCCTGTCCAGAGGGGCGCAAAAGTTTTTGCTGGTGTCATCATTGGGGGCAGATGAAAACTCGGCTGTTTTCTACAACCGGGTAAAAGGCGAGGTTGAGAAGGCGGTTAGCCAACTCGGGTTTACCCGGATTGATATTTTACGTCCTTCATTATTACTTGGCCATCGGGATGAGTTCCGGCTGGCGGAAAGCATGGGAAAGCTTTTTATGCGAGGTTTTGGGTTTTTGTTCTTTGGGCCGCTGAAAAAATACCGGGCAATCAATAGTGCCCGGGTTGCCCGGGCCATGCTCCGTTTTGCCAACGAAACAGACCAGGGTATTTTTGTGCATGAATCAGACGAACTACAGCAATTTTAACTATGCGGGCAGTTATACAAAGGGTATCGGAGGCTGAGGTAAAGATTGCCGGTAAAGTACATAACGCTATTGGCATGGGGTTGTTGGTGCTTTTAGGCATAGAAGAGGCCGATGATCAGCAAGATATTGCCTGGCTAACCAATAAAATAGCCGGACTAAGGGTTTTTGATGATGCCAATGGGGTGATGAACCTGAGCGTAGAAGCTATTGAGGGGGAAATCATGGTTATCAGCCAGTTTACCCTGCATGCCAGCACCAAAAAGGGCAACCGGCCTTCCTACATAAAAGCAGCCAAACCCGAGGTGGCTGTTCCCCTGTATGAGAATTTTGTTAAGGCCATCACCCAGCGGACCGGCCGGCAGGCAAAAACCGGGGTATTTGGGGCCGAGATGCAGGTAGGGCTGGTAAACGATGGCCCGGTGACAATTATAATTGATACCAAAAACAAAGAATAATGACTTTAGATGAAGCCCAGCAGCAGGTTGACCAATGGATTAAAACCTATGGCGTGCGCTATTTCAGCGAATTAACCAATATGGCTATCCTTACCGAAGAAGTAGGCGAACTGGCCCGGCTGATGGCACGGAAATATGGCGACCAATCCTTTAAAAAAGGTGAAACCGCTGACCTGGCAGATGAAATGGCCGATGTGTTGTGGGTATTGCTCTGCCTGGCCAACCAAACCGGGGTGAACCTCACCAGCGCCCTGACCGCCAACCTCGCCAAAAAAACCACCCGCGACCATGGCCGTCATCAGCAAAACCCAAAGCTTAAATAGGCGCCCTGTTTCAATTGTAACTACTTTTTACTACTTTTGCACTCCATTCAAGGCGGATGGGTGCCACCAGGCACATGTATAAATTTAAAAAGGACCCCTGGCTCATGGGTTAAGCAATTGAAAATGAGTCGTTACTATTATGAGTGAAACTCAAGAAAACAAAGAGGAAGCGGTAGAAACACCCCAGGAAGAAGCTGCGGTAAAAACAGACGAGCCTAAAGCCGAAAAGGCAGCCGGCAAGGAAGAAACAGCGGAGAAAGCTACAGGAGAAACCCCCGAAGCCGAGGTAGAGGCTATCGCAGAAGAAAAAAAACCGGTTACAAAAACTACCAAAAAGACGGCCGGTAAAGAAGAAACCAGCGAAGCGGAAGCCGCCCGGGAAACCCCTGCGGCAACAGAAGCAACAGCCCCGGTGACCGAAGAGGCAGCCGCAGAGGCTGAGCCCGCGGAAACTGCGGAAGACAAGGCTGCCGACCCGGCTGAGCCGGTAGAAGCTGAGGCTGAAGCCAAAGAGCCAGCCAAAACGGAGGTTGAGCCTGAAGAATTTGATTGGGATGCGGCCGACACCAAAGGCTTTGGTGAAGGGTACTCCGAGGAAGAAATCAAGAAGATGGAGCAAATGTATGACGGCACCCTCAACACCATTAACGAGGGTGAAGTGGTAAAAGCTACCGTAGTAGGCATTAGTTCCCGCGATGTGATCCTGAATATCGGCTTTAAGTCTGATGGACTTGTTTCTGCCTCTGAATTCCGGGATATGCCCGACCTGAAAGTTGGCGATGAAGTTGACGTATATATCGAGGAGCAGGAAAACGCCCAGGGCCAGTTGGTATTATCGCGCAGAAAAGCCAAGATAGTGAGCGCCTGGGAGCAGATTAAAGCTTCTGAGGCTGAAGATAAAGTGATTGAGGGAATGGTTAAGCGCAGGACCAAAGGTGGGCTTATTGTCGATATCTTTGGTGTTGAGGCCTTCCTGCCCGGCTCACAAATAGATGTGAAGCCCATCCGCGACTTCGATATATTTGTGGGTAAGTCGATGGAGGTAAAAGTAGTGAAGATCAACTATGCCAACGATAACGTGGTTGTTTCGCATAAGGTACTTATCGAGAAAGACCTTGAAGCACAACGTTCCGAAATCCTTACCAACCTGGAAAAAGGCCAGGTACTTGAGGGCGTGATCAAAAACATGACCAGTTTCGGTGTCTTTATCGACCTGGGGGGGGTTGATGGCCTGTTGCATATCACCGATATTTCCTGGGGACGAATCAACCACCCCGAGGACGTGCTGAACCTTGATGATACCGTGAAGGTGGTGGTGCTTGACTTTGATGAAGATAAAAAACGAATTTCACTCGGCATGAAGCAACTAACGCCTCATCCGTGGGATTCGCTGCCGGAGGAAATAGAAGTGGGCTCCAAGGTGAAAGGCACCATTGTGAATGTAGCCGATTACGGGGCCTTCCTCGAAATCCAACCCGGGGTTGAAGGCTTGATCCACGTTTCGGAGATGTCGTGGTCGCAGCATCTGCGCAACCCTTCCGATTTCCTTGAAGTAGGCCAGGAGTTGGAAGCCGTAGTGCTTACCATCGACCGCGATGAGCGTAAGATGTCGCTGGGCATTAAGCAGCTTACCGAAGACCCCTGGACGAAAGCAGATGTGGTACAGAAATATGCCGTAGGCACCAAGCACACCGGTATTGTACGTAACCTTACCAACTTCGGCTTGTTTATTGAGTTGGAAGAAGGAATTGACGGTTTGGTACACGTTTCCGACCTGTCATGGACCAAGAAAATCAAGCACCCATCGGAGTTTGTGTCGGTAGGTGATGAACTTGAAGTAATGGTATTGGAACTGGATGTTGACAACAGGCGCCTGGCCCTGGGCCATAAGCAACTGGAGGAGAACCCCTGGGATACTTTTGAAACTGTTTTTGAGCCGGGATCGGTACACAAGTGCACCATTATCAACAAAACCGATAAGGGGGCCGTACTGGAACTGCCCTATGGTATTGAAGGTTTCTGTAATGCCCGTAACCTGGTTAAGGAGGACGGCACTAAAGCGGAAGCAGGCGAAACCCTTGACTTTAAGGTAACGGAGTTCTCGAAAGGCGATAAGCGTATCCTGCTGTCGCATACAGCTACCTTTAAAGAAGAAGCCGTTAAGCCGAAGAAGAAGTCGGCCAAGAAACCTGCGGTGAAAAACCTGGAGGCTACCTCCAGCCTGGGCGACCTGGAAGCTTTGTCGAGTTTAAAAGACAAGATGGAGGACACCCCGGCAGAGAAGGCAACGAAGGATAAAAAGACGAAGAAAGCTGAGCCCAAGGCGGAAAAAGCCGAGGCCAAGGTTGAGGAAGCCGAAACTAAGCCTGCTGCAGAAAAAGCAGCAACTGAGCCGGCTGAGAAAGCCGAAGCAGCGGTAACTGAAACGGCCGAACCGGCTGAGCCTGTCGAAGCTAAACCGGCCAGGAAAACGGCTACCAAAGCGAAAGCCAAAAAGGCTGCCGACAAGGAGGAAGAGCCTGCGGCAGAGAACCCCGCTGACGATGAAGCCGCTGACCCGGCTGAGGAGGAGAAAAAATAAAGTTCGGAACAGGGAAGTATAGCTTCCCTGTTCTACTTTTGTGTAGGGACCCCGCGATAACCGGGGGGGCAGTGGCTGACAACCAGATTGACGCTGTGGTCCCGGGTACTCGGGACTAGGCAGAGGGCGAAAAAATATTGGCGCTGTGGCCGAGTGGCTAGGCAGAGGTCTGCAAAACCTTTTACAGCGGTTCGAATCCGCTCAGCGCCTCTGATAGAAAGAAGCTGTATCTTTTCAGGTACGGCTTTTTTTGTATCGCTGTACCTGAAACACAGGAGCGGATGAGAACCGTCCGGTTCGAAATGCCCCCGGGGCATTCACAAGGGGCCGTGCGGCAGGGCCGTGGGTACGCGTAATCCGCTCAGCGCCTCTGATAGAAAGAAGCTGTATCTTTTCAGGTACGGCTTTTTTTGTATCGCTGTACCTGAAACACAGGAGCGGATGAGAACCGTCCGGTTCGAAATGCCCCCGGGGCATTCAC
>JALSJF010000237.1 GCA_026989505.1 Cyclobacteriaceae bacterium | reverse complement strand
ATGACCCAAATTTGAGGGTAAACTATTTTGCACTCATCAGGTCCTTAGACTCCGCTGAACCGGAGTCTAAGGACCTGATGTAATTAACTGACAAACAATCGTTTGGCGGTTAATTTACATCATTATTCACGATTTTCGTGAATAATCCGGGCTAAGGTAGTTGCCGGTGCCGCACACAATATAACCTTTCGGCTAAAAGGTTTTGCTGCACAACAAACCTTTTCCTGTTTTTGCGCACTTTTTAGCATCACTACCTGAATGGAACAATCCGGTTGATAAAAACAGGCCAATGCTATTATTCGCCAGAAATCAGGCACTCCGTTAGTGCCTGAACAGGTGTTGAAAACATGATCCTTAGCCATACAACCAATTATCCTTACTATTACGAACGGTATATATCCCTGAAAGCCGGTATTTTTATCGCTTTTTTAGCCTAAGTCATTGTTTATAACGATAATTTTTGTAGCTTGGGAGCCTTGTTTTAACGTAACCCTTGGTTGCGTTCAAAGTAAGTGTTAACCTATTTTATAACCAAAACCTTAACTTATGCGTAAGTACTACAAAATCAGTGGCTTACTGCCACTCCTTGTTCTATTAGTTTCGTTTCAGGCGTATTCTCAGGTAAAGCCTGTTATTCGTGAAAGGGTAATTTCCAAAGACGGGAAGCCCACCTTAATCAAACTGGCTGAATCGCGCACGGTACCCCTTTATGAAGCCGGGGAAATCCTGAAAGAGCAACTGGCCTTACCGGCCGCCAATGAACTGAAGATGGTAACCACCACTACCGATGATTTGGGTATGGTGCATCAAAAGTTTCAACAATACTATAAGGGTATTAAAGTTGAATACGCTACCTATAGCGCCCATGGCCACGGCAACAATTTGCAATTGATGAACGGTGAGGTACGGGACGTTGAAAACCTGAACACCAACCCCACCTTGTCGGCCGATGCTGCCCTGCAAATGGCCCGGCAGTTTGTTGGCGCCAAAAAGTATATGTGGGAAGACCCCGAACAGGAGCTTTGGGCTAAAAAAATTACCGGGGATGCCAAGGCTTCTTTCTACCCCAAAGGGGAATTGGTGATTGTGGATAATTACCTGACCACCGACCGGGACAAATACCGCCAGCCCACACTGGCTTATAAGCTTAACGTATATGCCATGGAGCCTTTAAGCCGCGAATATATTTACGTTGATGCCCACACCGGGGAGATCATCAACCGGGTACCCATTATTAAACATGCCGCAGCCACCGGTACGGCAGCTACCCGCTATAGCGGTTCACAAACCATCAGCACCGACAGCAATGCCGGAGCTTTCCGCCTGCGGGACTATACCCGCGGGCAGGGGATTGAAACCTACGATATGAATACCGGTACCAATTATAATAATGCCGTTGATTTTGTTGATAACGATAATAACTGGACAGCGGCCGAATGGAACAATGCGGCTAAAGACAATGCCGCCCTGGATGCCCACTGGGGAGCCCAGATGACCTACGATTATTTTATGTCGGTACATAACCGCAATAGTTTTGACGGTAACGGGGCCATCATCAAGAGTTATGTTCATTACAGCTCGAATTACGAAAATGCTTTCTGGAATGGCTCGGTAATGACCTATGGCGATGGCAACACCCGCTTTGATGCCCTTACCTCGCTGGATGTTGTAGCCCACGAGATTGGCCATGGCATAACCGAAAATACGGCCAATTTGGTGTATGAAAAAGAATCGGGTGCACTGAATGAAGCCTTCTCCGACATCTGGGGGGCCTCGGTGGAATATTTTGCCGCCCCCGGTAAATCAACCTGGCTGATTGGTGAGGATATTGATTTACAACAGGCAGCTTTACGTTCTATGAGCGACCCGAAATCACAGGGGCAGCCCGACACCTACCAGGGCACTAACTGGTACGATGTAAATGGATGTACGCCTAGTCAATCCAACAATTACTGTGGTGTGCACACCAACAGCGGGGTATTAAACCACTGGTTCTACATCTTATCGGTAGGCAAATCGGGCACCAATGACCTCGGCACTGCCTATAATGTTAGCGGCCTGTCGATTACTACGGCCGCCAAAATAGCCTACCGCGCCCTGAATGTTTACCTTGGGGCCAATGCCACTTACAACGATGCCCGTAACTTCACCATTCAGGCGGCCGAAGACCTTTACGGGGCAGGTTCCAACGAGGTTATCCAAGCCACCAACGCCTGGAATGCCGTGGGCCTGGGCGCCAAGTACGGCCAGGTAGCCTACTGTGCCTCCAATGGCCAGACTACTACTGACGAATATATTGGCCGGGTACAACTCAACACCCTTGATAATGCTACCGGGGCTTCGGCCGGTGGTTACGGTGATTTCACTAATATTTCTACCGATCTTGATATAAACTCAGCCTATACGATTACCATTACCCCTACCTGGACAGGCACTGTATATAACGAAGGTTATGCCGTATGGATAGACTATAATGCCGATGGCGACTTTGCCGATGCCGGTGAACTGGTATATTCCCGGGCTGCCTCCAAGGCCACCCCGGTAAGCGGCAGCTTTACCGTACCTTCAGGGGCTAAGGCCGGAACTACCCGTATGCGGGTGTCGATGAAGTACAACGCCATCCCCACAGCATGCGAGTCGTTTCGCTGGGGTGAAGTGGAAGATTATACGGTGAATATCACTACCGGCACCCCGCCCGTTTGTGATGTGCCCACCGGCCTGGCCGCTAACTCTGTTACCTATAATTCGGCCACCCTTACCTGGACAGCCGTTGCCAGTGCTGTAAGCTATGACGTACAATGGCGGGCAACCGGGGCCACAACCTGGACAACCACCAATACCACTACGGCCAACCTGGACCTGACCGGTTTAAGCGAACAAACCACTTACGAATACCAGGTACGCACTAACTGTAGTTTTGGCAGCTCGGCCTACTCGGCCCCGGCCAATTTTACTACTACCGCAGCCCCGGTATGTGATGTGCCCACCGGCCTGAATACGACCAATATTACCTATAACTCGGCTACCCTCAACTGGACAGGCTCCGCCAACGGGCAAAACTATAATGCCCGCTACCGGGCTGTAGGCACTACTACCTGGACCACCAGCAATACTACGGCCACAAGCCTGAACATCAGTGGGTTAAGCGCTGCCACCGATTATGAGTTTCAGGTAAATACGGTATGCTCCTTTGGTACCTCGGCCTATTCGGCTTCGTCAACGTTTACCACCAACCCGTTACCTCCTTGCAATACGCCTACCGGCTTAAGTTCGAGCAGTATAACGGAGTCCTCGGCTACCCTGAGTTGGTCGGCCGTAACCGATGCCGCCAGCTATGATGTGCAGTACAGGCCAACGGGCACAACTACCTGGAGCAGCGCCAATACAACAGCTACTTCAATAACCATCAGCGGCCTGACAGCCAGTACCACCTATGAATATCAGGTGCGGACAAATTGTACCTTTGGTACTTCTTCAGCCTACTCGGCTTCGGCCACGTTTACTACCCTGGCCGTGACCATTACCTACTGTTCGGCCAGCGGTAACAACCAGAACTACGAGTACATAGACCTGGTGCAACTGGGCTCTATCAACAATGTTACCGGGGCCAATGGTGGTTATGGTGATTTTACGGCCCAGTCAACCACACTGGTTACAGGCTCCACCAACACCATTAGCTTTAGTGCGGGCTTCCCGGGCTCTTCGTATAATGAGAACTGGAAGATCTGGATTGACTTTAACCATGATGGTGATTTTGCCGATGCCGGGGAGAACATTGTAACCGGCTCTACCAGCAATGCCGCTACCTCCAGCGCCAGCTTTACCGTGCCTGCCGGGGCGGCCCTGGGCGCCACCCGCATGCGCGTAGTAATGGCCTGGAATACTACCCCGCCCTCGTGTGGTACTTTTACCTATGGTGAAGTAGAAGACTACACGGTGGTAATATCGGCTACCGCGTTAAATTCTTTTGCCGGATTTAGCAATACGAACAACGGAGAAGAAATTAACCCCGATTTGTGGAGCCTGAGCCTGCAAACTTACCCTAACCCGGTAACGTATGAACTCAACTTTAATTTCAACGAGTTCAAGGAAGTAAACGATATTAAAGTTTACGACCTGAATGGCGTTGAAATGAGCCGCTTTAGTGCCAACAAGACGTTTAATACCGTGGACGTTTCACAATTGGCCAATGGTGTTTACATTTTGTTTGTAGATACGGAAAGAGGAAAGTTTGAGACCAGGTTTATTAAGCAATAAACCTGCATAACAGTAAAAAAGGGCTGCCTTGCGGGCAGCCCTTTTTTATTTGGGCCAAACTGTGGCAATTAATTCGGCCTGCCGGTCAAAATCGGGGCAGGTGTTGCTGCCGGTGATACCGCCAAACCGGCAAATCTCTTCTCCCTGCACATTGTAAACATAAACCAGATGATCGGGACAGCCGATACAAAAATCTACCAGATATACCGTTTGCCGGTGATATTCGTAGGCCTCAACTTTCCCTTTACCCCCGGGGGCATCAGCCGTAAACCGGATAATTTTTTCGCTAAGCCAGGCCGGCAGCGAGTCTGTGGGCGCCAAAGCAGGCGGCTGCGCCTTACAGGCGGAGAAAAAAAAGCTGAATAGTATAAAAAGCACAATTCTGTACGTTATCACCATATTAATCCGGGGTTAAGGGTACATTAATTCCCCTGCCGCTATCTTCACCGGCAAATAATTTTCCCTGGGCGGTATCGGGCAGGAATGGTCGGGGTTATACACACAATACGGGTTATACGCCATATTGAAATCCAACACCAATTCATCATTATCGGGCAAATCCAGCACCAGGTAGCGGCCACCGCCATAGGTTTCGTTGGCCGAGGTTTCGTCATAAAAAGGAATAAACAAAGCCCCTTGCTTACGCCCCGATGCCGCGGCACGCTTGCCCTGGTAAACATTTAACGACAACGACTTACCTTGCAGTTCAAAATCAACCCGGGCGTAAACCAGGTATTCGTACGCCTGCCCACCGGTGGTTTGCATAGTAAACGTACGGCCATCATTAAATTTGGTCAGCTTACCGGTTACACGGTAACTGTAATCTACCGGATAATACTTCAGGCCGGCAAAACCGGCCAATAATGCTTCGGTGAGCATGGTTTTCCCCGGGGTTTTATAGTCGGCATCTTTTTGCTGCCGCCAGGTCGTTACTTTTTGATAATGGTCTTCCTTGTTGTCGGCATAAATAAAGCCCTGGGCCGGACTCAGGTAGCTTAACAGCATCAAACAGGCAGCAGGGAAAAAAATCTTACTTTTCATTATAAACTCGTGCTTAAAAGTTAAACAAGGCGTAAAGATAGTTTTATCTTCATCGATTCAAAACCCTGCCCGACAAAGCAGCCGGACTAATATCCTTTAAAAAGATACGCCTGAGCACCGAGGGAAGTAACAAACGGCTGCTGCTCCATTAAGTCATTTGCATTTAAGGGTAACGACAGCCCAAACTGATAGACAAATTTTATATACTTAAACCCGGCTTTAAGGGTGACAGCCGGTTCTAAAAATGACCGGGTAATACTTAGCCGGCCCTGGCGGGCATTTACCACAACAAAACGCATGGCCAGACCGCCATCAACCACAGCCGTACTAAAGCCAATATCGGGCTGAATAAATACCCTTTGCATGGCCGCATCGCGGTAGTCGGTAAAATAACCATTGTTGTAACGGGCATACATATTGCCGAAACCATAGCCGGTAAATAGTTCAAAACGCGTGCGTTCACCAAGCCTGCGGTAATAGCCCAGGCCCAGTTCGATAAAGTTGTTGCGGCTGTAGTCTTTGGTGGTATCGGCCTTACCAGGCGTAAAGCTGCCGTTAAGCAGCAAACCGAAGTGGTTGGTTACCGCATAACTGGCCTGTGGCTCAAAGCCCGCTGAGCCGATGAAGGCCCCTGCCTGCAGTTCACCCTGGTGACTGAGCAGTGGCGTATTAACCCTGTTGGGAATATACAGGGGGGCACAGCTACCCAACCACAGAAGCAGTATTAGCCCCCCGAATAAAGTTCTGCTATAAGCCATAATCTTGATGTTTACGGGTTAGCAAAATGCCCACAACATCCGGAGTATTACGCGGCAGCTTATCCTGCAACAAATTTACACGTGAAAAAACTTTACCGCAACATTGCCCTGTCTTTGTTTACGAGGATATCCGGCTTTTAAGCAAACATATTTAAAGGATAAATTGAGCCGGATATGCTGATAACCATAGAGCACAATAAGGCACCAAAGAAAGGAATATCGCCAGGGTAACGGGTAACGAACACATGTCTATACAGGCCATGCACGGCCTTGCTTTGCCACGCACATAACACAGGAGGGGCGGGCCGAAACTCTCGGATTACGCAAACACGCAATAATAGCCCAGGGGAATACAAAGCTTCTTATCCTTGGAGTTGTGGAATCGGGATTTTTTTTCAAATTCTTTGGTAAAATATGGGTAAAGAATAGCTTTGCTGGTTCATATTCACGTTGTCATATGTAAAGGTTAAACCTTTCGATAGTCTTCCTTTTGGTGCTGCGCTTTACGGTTGTAGCACAAGAAGATAAAAAGAAGAAAGAGACACCCAATTTATTTTTACCACCGGATGGTGAATATGCGTATGTGCTGCCAATGTATAAATCTACTTTCAAAATCACCAAAATGGACTGCCCTGCCGAGGAGCAGATGGTCCGTATGAAGCTGGAGGACGTGGCGGGGATAAAAGAACTGAAATTCGATCTCCCCAACCGACTGCTTGAAGTCATTCACACGGGTGATGTTGAGGCGATTAAGGCCTCCCTTGATGAACTTAATTTGGGTACATCCCATTTGGTAACTTCCGCTTTTACCCGGACAGGTACCCGCGACCAGGGCATCCAACGTAAAGCCTTGTGGGTTATCCTGGCCATCAATTTTGGCCTGTTTGTGATAGAAATTACCACAGGGTTTATCGCAAACTCCATGGGTTTGGTGGCCGATTCCATTGATATGCTGGCCGACTCACTGGTTTATGGGCTAAGCCTGTATGCCGTAGGCAGCCACCTGGCGCGCAAGAAGCGCATTGCCAGAATTAGCGGCTATTTTCAGCTTTCACTGGCCGTACTCGGGTTTACGGAAGTAGTGAGGCGGTTTCTCGGGGCCGGGGATTTACCGGTATTTCAAACCATGATCGTTATCTCTATCATTGCCCTGGCCGGTAATGTAGCCTCATTATTCATCCTGCAACGCGCCAAAACCGAGGAAGTACACATGAAGGCCAGCATGATTTTTACTTCCAACGATATTGTTGCTAACCTCGGGGTAGTTTTGGCGGGGGCTATCGTCTTCTTTACCCATTCTAAAATCCCCGACCTGGTCATTGGCGCCATTGTCTTCTTCCTGGTGGCACGTGGGGCGTTCAGGATATTAAAACTGGCCAGATAGGTCAGGCTTCCTTCCTGGCGGTGGCCCGTTTGAGCCAATTGCCCGGGCAAATGCCCATCATGGCCATCGGACAAAAGCTTACCAGGCCGGTGAGCAACAACATGCTGCCGATAACCAGTAAAACAATGGCCAGGGTACCGGTAACTGTGCCGGTGAAATAGAGTACAGCAATTACGGCCGCTATGACCAGCCTGACGATCCTGTTGGTGGTTCCAAGTTGTTTCATAAGTACGGGATAAAAAGTGTTTAAGAATAAGAAAAGTAAATCAAGCACCCTGCGGGTGCGCTATATTTTATTTTATGTTTTAGTAGTTTTGATTTCATGTACCACCTCCGCAAACAGGTCCCGGCAACACAAACCGGTGGGGTTTAATATCTCGCACTTTTCCTGCACCTTATGGCGGTAATGCTCCATGGTGCTTTGCCAATCGGTAATGTTAAACACCTTAACGGTTTCTTCAATCTGCTGGCGGTCCACATTATTGCAGTAGCAAATAATTTGCCGTTGGCTGCCTTCTTTAAAATACAACTCCCGTTTGAGGGCATCTTTCATTATCAGTTGCTGCTTGCCGAGGGTATAATAGGCCACTGCACAGGAAGGTGTCATGCAGATATGGAAATCATCCTCCGGGTCGGTTTGCTTATAGGTAGCCGGCTGCAGGTTTGAGCGCAACACCGTAGTGGGCACATCGGCCCCCGGTTGCCGGCAAACGGGGCAAGGGGGCACTTCCCTGATTATTTTTTGCCGGTTTGCTGTTGCCGGCAAATCAACCGGGTAATGGCCCTGATTGATGCTGTTGATTAACGCCTCAACCGATAGTTTACTGTCATCAAGTATAAACTCACCCCTCCCGGCCGCATGGTCCACATGCTTTTCCACCAGCCCGGGAAGCCCTTCCACCTGCTTTTCCACCGTGCGCGAACAGCTTGCGCAAGACATGCCTTTAATGGGAAGGGTAACTGTTTTGATTGCCATGGCTTAATTTCCTGCAGATGTTGGCTTATCTTGCTTAACCTTATAGCCGGAAGCATTGATGGCTTTGATAATCTCTTCTTTGGAGGTGGCCGCGGGGTCATATTTAACTACCGCCTGCCCCCTGGCATACGAAGCTTTAGCCTCTATCACACCATCAAGCTTGCCAACTGCATAATTAATAGGCTCCTCACAGCCATTGCACGTCATGCCGGCTACCGGCAACACCACTTCCTGCAAGCCGCTTACGGCAATGGCCGGGGCAGCAGGGGCCGTCACCAGGTTGGCCGATACAACTTTGTAGCCGGTGGCATTTATGGCGGCTATAATGCCATCTTTACTGGCAGCTGCCGGATCAAACTTAACCGTAGCCGTACCCTCAGCATAGCTGGCATGGGCAGCAATAACCCCCGGCACCTTCAGGGCGGCATGCTTAATGCCTTCTTCACAACCGCTGCAGGTCATCCCCTCAACGGCCAGGGCTACTTCATAAAGTGCCGATTCATTAACCGTAGCGGCAGGTTTTTGAATTTCAGGATAAAACAGCCTGGCATAATAGGGGAAAGCCAGCATGACCATAGCAAACACGGTAACCAGGCCCAAAAACATCTTCGATTGAATGAAAGGCTGTTGCTTTTCTTCACCCGGCCCACAGGCACATTCCACCGCCATTCTTTCAGACCGGAGTTTCTGGTACCAGGCAAAACCCAGCACCATTACCGTCAGGCCAATTAAAAACGGCCGGAAAGGTTCCAGCCAGGAAAAACTGGCCGCTATACCACTGGCGCCTGAAATAAGCGCCAACACCGGGGTGATACAACACATTGAGGCAGTGATAGCCACCAACAGGCCTGCCCCGGCCGACTTTGCACTAGCGTTATTCTTACTCATAAGGCAACTTTGTTTAATTTGTTTACGGATTGCAAATCGTTAAGTACCGGCAACAGCACGCCAATATTTTCCTCCACCACCCGGTAAAAGATGGTTTGGCCCACCTTGTTGTCCTTAATCAGGCCGCCATCTTTCATCTTGCGGAGATGCTGCGATACAGCCGGCACTGACATATCCAGGACATCACTCAAATCACAGGGGCACATCTCGCCTTCATTATAAATAAGGAAGAGCATCTTCAACCGTACTTCATTACCCGCCAGGTTAAGCACCCGGGCTACATCGGCAATTTTCGGCCCTACCCGCTCAATATCTTCTTTACAGGCCTTAAGCTGATTCACATCGGCCAATACGCGGATACAGGTGTTTTCCATAACTAATTGTTTAAGCAAATTCTTAAATAAGAACCCAAGGGTAAGAAAAAAGTTGCAAATACCCTTCATTATTTAAGTAAATTCTTAAATATAGAACAAACAAGGGATAATTTACGTTTCTTTGGATGATTAACAGCGCTACTATGATACCGGCAGACCTTACAAAAGACATTAAAACACGGCTGAGCACCATCAAAGGGCAAGTAGAAGGCATCATTAAGATGATCGACCTCAATAAAGACCCGGAAAGTATATTGGTACAATTCAAGTCAGTGGATAAGGGTTTGCAGAAAGCCCGCTATTTGCTGCTTGATGAGGTGTTCCGTAAATCGCTGGCCATTAAAATTGTGGAGACTGTGGATGCCTGCCCGGGCAACTGCGGTAAAGAGGAAAAAATAGCCCGGGTACTAAAAGAGTTTCCGGATTTGAGCCTTGATGACCTTGCAGACAAGATGAAGGAAATTGCCGAGCTGGAGAAG
>JALSJF010000236.1 GCA_026989505.1 Cyclobacteriaceae bacterium | reverse complement strand
AAGTTCTATATACAGGAAGACGATTTCAAATAAAGACTGGCCAGCTGAATTGACTATACAACAATGAAGTGGCGAGTGCGTTTACTGCATATAACCAGCCCTAAAGCCGACATAGCGTATACCCGGGTACTGGCTTGCCGCTATGGTAACGAATAAGACAACAGTAATACGATTTTGGTGAATCATCCGGGTTAAAAAATGCATCGGGACAATAAAACTGACATAAAACAAGGCTGGTACAAACGACTACCTGAGGTTGACTATCCTTGCACAAATTGTGTTCCATTCCAGGCAGATAAAACGTATAACACTTAAATAAATTTAAGATGATAATACATAAGATAACGTTGGCCTTTTTGATTCTACTTCTTTTCCCATGCCTGGACACATATGGGCAAAAGATAAGATACAAAGATTTCAAAAGTGATATCTCAACTAAACATTACAAGCAAACAATTGAAAGCCCGAAATACTCACCCGTAATAGCCGGAGTCTGCAATTCCATACTCCTTTCTTCCGGGTATTTTTATGTCGGGGAACCGATAAGGGGCGCCTTTGTTTTAGGCAGTGGGTTAGTTAC
Organism: Cyclobacteriaceae bacterium; assembly: GCA_026989505.1. Lineage (GTDB taxonomy): Bacteria > Bacteroidota > Bacteroidia > Cytophagales > Cyclobacteriaceae > S012-113. Next base: position 9,632 of record JALSJF010000236.1, on the reverse strand, counting down.
AAGCAGTACATTTATCTATGGCTTAATTATGACAATGAGCACTGAACAAGGCGGACGTGCATTAATGTTCTCAGGAGTAGCAGCAACAGGCTTATTAATTATCTGGAGTGTTTTTGATGTTGTAAAAATTGCTAAGGTTAAAAACCTTGCATATCACGACACGAATGTATCCCTATCGGTTGGGCCTGACTTGTTTCGTATAAACCAAGGTGGTGGTAGAAATATTGCTGCTTATGGATTAAGGTTCGTTATTAATTTTTAACCCGGAAAATTCATATGAATTTTCCGCCCACAGGGCCGATGAACTGCAAAATACTGTAACACAATATGTTAAATACAAAATATACCGTAAGGCAACAATTAATAATGACCCGAATTTGGGACTAAAACATTTTGCATTCATCGGGGTTAACCCTAATTTACGTCATTATTCACGAAAGTCGTGAATAAACCGGGTTAACGGGCAAACAGCCGTTTGTCAGTTAATTTACATCATTATTCGCGATTCTCGTGAATAAACCGGGTTAAGATGGGGTTGGGTGTAAAGCACGGAAACTCATCAAAGCATATAAAATAGTAGCGCTTATATGCACACCGAATGGCCGGTTTCCAGCTATGGAAAGCTGACCGGATTTTAACTCACGACCAACAAGCCTGTGGCTTCCTTTCCGGGGCTTTGGGCATGGCTGCCGTTTACAACAGAGGACTACACCCTCACATCACGGGTCACCCCCATGATCTTGGCCAGTGGCATCCATTATATCCTGGCCAGGACAACGGCCGTAAAACTACGTCACAAATCCCGGACGGTGGGCAACCTAAATAACCGCATTAAACGGCTAACCCGGCCTTTCTTTCCACACGAACAAATAGCATATCTTACCATCATTTTTTTATCTTTGCCAATTAAACTCAGCTATACGGAAAAATGTACACCCGCATCAATGGCATTCAACACGTAGGCGTAGGCGTGCCCGACCACGCTGCCGCATGGAAGTGGTACCGTAAGTTTCTCGGCATGGATATCTCCCTGTTCAACGGTGAGGCTGAGGCCCCGTTAATGCAGATTTACACCAAAGGCGAAATCATCAACAAACGGGCCGCCATGGTCCTCAACCTGTACGGGGGTTGTGCCATGGAGGTGGTAAGCCCGGTATCCTTCACAGCCACCCATGCTGCGGTGGCCTTTGAACTGGGTGACCTCGGCATTTTTGTGGCCCAGGTAAAATCGCCCGATGTCAAAGCTGCCTATACCTGGTTTAAACAACAAGGGGCCGAGGTAATCAGCGGGCTGAAACCCTTGCCCTACGGTGGCGATACCTTTTATGTAAAAGACCCCAACGGCCTTATCTTTCAGGTGGTGCCGGGTAAAAACTGGTACATGAAGCCCAAACACGTTACCGGGGGCACGGTAGGGGCAACCATTGGCGTTACCGATATCGCCAGGAGCCTGGAACTCTATGCCGGTATTTTAGGCTACGATAAAATTATTTTTGATGAGACCGGCACCTTTGCCGACTGGCAAGAGGTACTGCCCGGTGGCCGCAAGCAGTTCCGCAGGGTGGTGCTCACCCAGTCGGATAAACCGGGAGGAGGTTTTGCCAAAGTTACGGGCGACACCTATATTGAACTGGTGCAGGCCCTTGATTATACTCCAAAGCAAATCTATAAAGACCGCATGTGGGGCGATATCGGTTTTGTGCACCTCGGCTTTGACGTGCGCGGTATGAAAGAACTGGGCAAAATGCTGGCCGCCAAAGGCTTCGGCTTTACCTGCGACACCAACGACACCCTGGATATGGGCGGCACCACCCGCGTGCATTGTACCTATATTGAAGACCCGGACGGCACCCTGATTGAAATGATTGAGGTATATAAAATCCCCATCATCGAAAAGCTGGGCATCTTCCTCAATTTAGAAAACCGTGACCCGTTGAAACCCCTGCCCGACTTTATGCTGAAAGCACTGCGGTTTACCCGGATAAAGGACTAAACTTACCCCTCGCTGGCCGGGTTAAGTTAACAGGGTATTCACCACCGGAATGTCCAACGTATTCATGCCACGTTGTGACGAACTGCCTTCGCGGCAGGCCCGTGGCCTTTTCTTATTCACCTTGCTGTTTTGAAATAATCACCGGCTAACTTCAGGGGGAGTAATATTTTACCTAAATTGGTAGCTGTTAACCTCCCCGATATGTTTGCATCACCCCATAACCATCACCAGCACAAGTTTACCTTGCTCAAGTCATCAGCCTGCCGGCTTATCCTGGCCCTTGTTGTTTTATTCTCCGGTTGCCAGACCGGTACGGAAAAAGGGACAAATGCCGATACCAAAGCCCGTTTTGCCGATTATATTGCCGCCTACACCAACGGGGTTATCTCCAGGGCTGCTACCATCAGGGTAAAACTGGCCAAAAGCCCGGGCGACTCCCTGGCAGGCACTGCCTATGACGGTACTATATTTTCTTTTTCCCCGGCCATTGAAGGTGAAACCTGGTGGCAGGATAATTATACCCTGGTGTTTAAACCCGCGGCCGAGCTGCCCAGCGGCCGCACCTACCAGGCCGTGTTGACCCTGCAACAACTCTTCCCCGAAATTGACCGGGACCGTGAGGAGTTCCACTTTGCTTTTCAAACCCAGGAGCAAAATTTTGCTGTAAGCATTGACGGCATCCAGCTTTACGATAAAACCAACCTGACCAGGGTGAAGCTTGGCGGTCAGGTAAAAACAGCCGATGTAGCCGCTATCGAAGCCGTTAAACAGGTGGTTGCCGCCCGTCAACAGGGCAAACCACTTACTGTCAACTGGCAGGCGGTGAATAACAACACCTTTAATTTTACCGTAGAGGAGGTAGTGCGCCAGGAAGCTGCCGGCAAAGTGGAGCTGTCCCTCAACGGCAAGCCACTGGGGGTATCCCGCCAGGAGGTAATGGAGGTTGCCATACCTTCGCTCACTGACTACAAAGTGGTATCGGTTAAACTGGTGCAAAAAAAGGAAAGTTATATTTCCGTCCTGTTTTCCGACCCGTTGGATGAACGGCAAAACCTCAACGGCATGGTCAGTTTTACCGGCCTTGACCGCCTGCCCCGCCTGGTAGTTAACCTGAACGAGTTGAAAGTTTACCCCGCCCGGGAAATCCATGGCAATGCCGAAATAGTCATCAGCAGTGGCCTTAGGAGCATCAATGGCGCGCGGCTTGACAACGACTACCGGACAAACATCCAGTTCACCCAATTTAAACCGCAGGTAAGGTTTGCAGGCAGCGATAATAAGTCAATCATGCCCAGCGCCAATGGCCTGGCCCTGCCCTTTGAAGCCGTTAGCCTGAAGGCCGTAGATGTTATGGTGGTAAAAATATTTACCACTAATATCCTGCAATACTTACAAGTAAACGACCTGGGGGAAGACTACCAGTTACAACGGGTGGGCAAACCCGTGGTACGCAAAACCCTATACCTGAACAACAGCGGGGTAACCAACCTGCACAACTGGAACCGTTTTACCCTTGACCTGGGAGAGATCATCAGTACTGAACCCGGGGCAATTTACCAGGTAACCCTGGGCTTTAAGCACAAGCATACTTTGTATAGTTGCCCCGGCACCCTTAGCGAACCTGCCACCACCGGTATTGAAGAAGACTGGGGCGTGCCAGCAGATGATGCTTACTGGGACAGCTATGAAACCTACTATGTGCCGGGCTACAACTGGGAAGACCGGGACAACCCCTGCACTGTTTCCTACTATGGCAAAGAGCGCACAGTAACCAAAACCCTGTTGGCTTCTGACCTCGGTATCATCGCCAAAAGACGGGATAATGGTGCCGTACATGTGTTTGTTACCAACTTGCTTACCACCAGGCCCATGGCCGGGGTTGCTATTGCAGTATATGACTATCAGCAGCAGTTGCTGGCAACCGCCAAAACCAACAACGAGGGTATGGCAACCCTGCCGGTAACAGACGAGCCCTTTGCCCTTGTGGCTAAAAAAGACCGCCAGACCGGCTACCTGAAAATCAATGACGGGGCTTCTTTATCGTTAAGCAATTTCGATGTCTCCGGCACCCGGGTAACCCATGGCCTGAAAGGCTTTATTTACGGTGAACGCGGAGTCTGGCGGCCGGCCGATACAGTGCATCTGGCTTTTATCTTGCGCGATGTAGCGGGAGACCTGCCCGCCAGCCATCCGGTCGTAATGGAGTTTTACAATCCCCTGGGGCAACTGACCACCCGCAAGGTAAGCGCCAACCCGGTAGGCGATATCTACCGGTTCGATTTCACCACCGCCTCCGATGCCCCTACCGGCAACTGGCTGGCCAAAGCCAAAGTAGGCGGGGCAACCTTCAGTAAAACGGTAAAAGTAGAAACCATCAAACCCAACCGGCTGAAAGTCAGCCTTGCGTTTGCTAAAGAAAAGTTTACCGCCCACGACCGCAGTATCACCGGTAACCTAAATGTGCGCTGGCTTACGGGGGCCAGGGCCGGCAACCTGAAGGCTGAATATGAGTTGCTGCTCTCTCCGGCAAAAACTGTTTTCAACCGCTTCCCCAACTATAGCTTTGATGATGCCGCCAAAGACTTCTACAGCGAACGTACCCTGGTTTACTCCGGTAAGGTAAATGCCGATGGCTATGCCCGCGTAACCATCAACCTGGGTGAACCGCCCGCTGCCCCGGGGGTGTTAAACGCCCGTCTGTTTGGTAAAGTATATGAACCGGGCGGGGCGTTCAGCATCAGCAATACCACCATTCCCTACTACCCCTACACCAGCTTTGTAGGGGTGAAACTTCCTGAGGGGGATAAGCGGGGCATGCTGCTCACCGATGAAGACCATAGCGTGCGTATTGCCACGGTAGATGCCAACGGTAAGCCTATCTCAAGAAAAGGGGTGAAAGTCAGCCTTTATAAGCTTGATTGGAAATGGTGGTGGGATAACTCCTATGATTACATCAGCAATTATGTAGGTTCCTATTACAACGCCCCGGAAGCCTCCGCCACCATAAATACCACCAATGGCGAGGGGGAATGGACCCTGCGCCTGGACTACCCGAAGTGGGGCCGTTACTACGTACAGGTAGAAGACCCCGTATCGGGCCACGCAGCAGGGCAGATAGTGTACCTCGATTGGCCCGGGTGGGCGGGTAAAGGTAAGCGTGGTGACCTTGATGGGGCTACCATGCTCGACTTCACCACCGACAGGGAAAGCTATAAGGTAGGCGATGAAGTAGCCATCAGTGTACCTTCCACAGCCGGCAACCGCATCCTCGTAAGCCTGGAGTCGGGCAGTAAAATCTTGCAGGCTTTCTGGGTAGAGAGCAAAGCCGACAATACCCCCATTAGCTTTATCACTACCCCCGATATGGCCCCCAATGTGTATGCCCACCTGACTATGGTACAGCCCCACGGCCAGCAAAACAACGACTTGCCCATCCGCCTCTACGGTGTGCAATCTATAAAAGTAGTTAACCCCGCCACCGTGCTGGCACCGGAGATTAAAATGGCAGCTGAACTGCGGCCGGAGGAGGTCTTTACCCTTGAAGTTACTGAAAAAAACGGCCGTGCCATGGCCTACACCCTGGCTATGGTAGATGAAGGCCTGCTGGATATCACCAATTATAAAACCCCTGATCCGTGGTCGGCTTTCTTTGCCCGCGAGGCCCTGGGCATTAAAACCTGGGATGTGTACGATGATGTAATGGGCGCTTTTGCCGGCAAGCTTGCGCGTTTACTGGCCGTTGGCGGTGATGGCGAACTGGAAGCCAAAGAAGAAAAGGAAGCCAACCGCTTTAAACCGGTGGTGAAATATCTGGGCCCCTTCTACTTAGAAGCCGGTAAAACCGGCCGGCATCAACTTAAAATGCCGCAATATGTGGGCCGTGTTAAAACCATGGTAGTGGCCGCTGCCGATGGGGCCTTTGGCAGTACCGAAGTGGTTACCCCCGTGCGGCAGCCCCTGATGTTACTGGCCACCCTTCCCAGGGTAGCCGGGCCGGGGGAAAAAATAAAACTGCCGGTCAATATCTTTACCCTGGATGACCACCTTAAAACCATCAACCTCACCATAGAAACCAATAGCGGCTTTAGGGTGGCAGGCAACAAAACCCGTACCGTAAAATTCAACCGGGCCGGGGATAGAATGGTTTATTTTGACCTGGAAACAAAAGCCGCCCTGGGTACCGGCAAAGTAAAGGTTACCGCCAGGGCCGGCAACCTCTCCGCTGTTTATGATGTGGCGTTGAATATCATCCCCCGCAACCCCGAAATAACCATCGTAACCGACCAGGTGGTAGATGCCGGGGGTAGCTGGGAAACCCGTTACACCCCGGTAGGCATGGCCGGCCTTAGCAGCGGCACCGTTGAAATCAGTACCCTGCCCCCGCTCAATATCGAACAAAGGCTCGGGTATTTAATCCGTTACCCGCATGGGTGCATCGAGCAAACTACCTCTGCCGTGTTTGCCCAGTTGTTTATCAATAAGCTCACCACCCTGCCCGATAGCCAACTGGAAAAAGTCAGGCAAAACATTGTGGCCGGCATAGCACGTATGCGGGCCTTTCAGGTTGAGTCGGGTGGTTTTGCCTACTGGCCGGGGGGTAATTATGCCAATAACTGGGGCACCAACTATGCCGGGCATTTTCTTATTGAAGCCCGGAAAGCAGGCTATGCTGTTCCTGAAAATGTGCTGAACGAATGGCAACGGTACCAGACCCGAAAGGCCAGGAACTGGAGCAGCATGAGTACTAATGATGATAATGACCTCGTGCAAGCCTACCGGCTCTACACCCTTGCCCTGGCAGGGAAACCGGCCTTAGGGGCGATGAACAGGATGAAGGAAAATACCGGCCTGGGCAGAAAGGCCAAATGGCGGCTGGCCCTGGCTTATGCGGTGGCCGGCTACGATAAACAAGCCCTGAAACTGGTGGACGGGCTTTCCTCCTCGGTGGCCGGGGATGACGACAGCTACCGCTATACTTTTGGCTCCGCTACCCGCGACCGGGCCATGATCCTGGAAACACTGCTGGAACTTGACCAAGAAGAGGCCGCCTTTAGCCTGTTGCTGGAACTTGCCCGTGAAATGGGCGCTAAAAACCGCTGGCTCAGTACGCAAACCACGGCCTATTGCTTTGTTGCTATTGCCAAGTATGCCGGTAAGTTTAAGCTGGACTCGCCCACCGCTGTGGCGCTGGTTATCGAGGGTGCAACTACAACCATTGCCGGCCATGATTTTGTTAACCTCACCGCGCTAACGGCCCCGGACAAACCGCAGGACATCCGGTTGCAAAACAACGGCCAGGCACCGGTTTTTGCCCGCCTGATCCGCAGCGGCACGCCTATCGAAGGCAATGAAGCTGACATCAGCCGCAACCTCAGGCTCAGCGTAAGCTATACCGACCAGCAGGGAAACCCGGTAAAGGTAAGCCAGCTTCCCCAAGGTACTAATTTCAGGGCCACGGTAACCGTAAGCAACCCGGGACAGAAAGGCCAATATAACGAACTGGCCCTGACGCAATTATTTCCTTCCGGCTGGGAGATCATCAACACCCGGCTGGAGGGTACAGAAAACCAGGCGTCCAGGGCTACCTATATGGATATCAGGGATGACCGGGTGATGCATTATTTTGACCTGGCCCCTAACCAACAGGTGAGTTTCACCATTTTGCTCAATGCCGCTTACCAGGGCAGGTACTATCTGCCGGCCATTTCGGCTGGGGCCATGTATGATAACGATATATTTGCCAGCAAAGCAGGAAAATGGGTGACCGTAGTTGGCGAAGGAAGATAATCTTTACCCGGTGGCCGTGGCGCTACCGGCTTATTGCCGTGGCGGTGGGCAGTTTTAGCCTGGCAGTACTCCTTGTACCCTTGCCTTCACCCTTGTTCAACCAGCCGCTGGCCACTACCTTGCACGCCCGCAACGGCCAACTGCTGAGCGCGGCCATTGCTGCCGACCAGCAGTGGCGTTTCCCGCCTGCGGACTCGGTGCCGCTTAAGTTTGCTACGGCTGTCAGGCTTTATGAGGACGAATATTTCTATTATCATCCGGGAATCAACCCGGTAGCCCTGGCAAGGGCCGTACAGCAGAATAGCAAAGCCGGAAAAATTGTTAGTGGTGGCAGTACCATCAGCATGCAAACCATGCGCATGGCCTACGGTAACCGTCCGCGAACGTATGGGCAGAAACTCATCGAAACCCTGGCTGCCCTGAAGCTCGAACTACTGCACAGCAAAACCTGGATACTCAGGGCCTACGCCAATAATGCCCCGTTCGGGGGCAACATTGTCGGCCTCAGGGCCGCGGCCTACCGTTACTATGGCCAGCCCCCGCACCGGCTTTCCTGGGCTGAGGCAGCGGCCCTGGCCGTGTTGCCCAACAACCCGGCTGCGGTATTCCCCGGTAAAAATACGGCCACCTTTCGCAGCAAAAGAAACCGGCTTCTGGACAAATTACATACCCGGGGGTTCCTTAACAAAGACGATCTCTTCTTAGCTAAACAAGAGCCTTTGCCGCAAGCCCTGCTTCCCCTGCCCAACGATGCCTATCACCTGCTGCACCGCAGCATGCAGGAAGGCGGACAAGGCAAGCACGTACAAACCACGCTTGATGCCCGCCTGCAGAAAAAAGTTGCCGGCACCGTAAACCGGCACAGTGCGGCCTGGTCGGGCAACCAGGTACACAATGCGGCTGCCCTGGTGGTTGAAACAACTTCGGGCAATATCCTGGCCTACGTGGGCAATTCGGCCAACCGGGGCAAAAACGGCCAATACGTGGACATCATCACGGCCAGGCGCAGCCCGGGAAGCCTATTAAAGCCGTTTTTATATGCTGCCGCCTTGGATGAAGGCCTCATCCTTCCCCGGCAACTGCTACCCGATATCCCCTTGTTTTACCGGGGCTTTGCCCCACAGAACTTCGACCGCAAATACCGTGGGGCCGTACCTGCCGACCAGGCGCTGATAAGTAGCCTGAATGTGCCTTTTGTCCACCTGCTGATTGCCTATGGCTACGAAAAATTCCATCATAAACTGCAACAATTGGGCATGCATAGCTTAGACCAACCGGCCAGTCATTATGGTTTATCGCTTATCCTGGGTGGGGCCGAAACCACACTGGATGAATTAACAGCGGTTTATGCCGGTATCGCCCGGGCCAGCCAGCGCCACCCCCAACGGCTTCCCAAAGCAGGTTACCCGGCCAACGACTATTTTGACAACCGCTATCGGCCTACCAGTCCCTTACCGGAAGCGCCCGCAGCTACCGGCTACCTGCAGGCGCCTTCTATCGGCTTTACGCTGAGGGCCATGCAGCAACTCAACCGCCCTGACCAGGAGGCCGGCTGGCAGCAGTTTACTTCGGCAACGCCTATAGCCTGGAAAACCGGGACCAGCTTTGGCCTGCGCGATGGCTGGGCTATTGGTATCACCACTAACTATGTGGTAGGCGTATGGGTAGGCAATGCCGATGGCGAAGGCCGCCCCGGGCTTACGGGCCTTCAGGCGGCAGCGCCCCTGTTATTTAAAATATTTGACCTGCTGCCGGGTGAGGCCGAATTTGCTGAACCTTTTGGCCAACCGACAGATGTGTGCAGGCAAAGTGGTATGCGGGCCGGGGAAAATTGTCCCGCTACCACCAGCAT
>JALSJF010000235.1 GCA_026989505.1 Cyclobacteriaceae bacterium | reverse complement strand
GCACCTTAAAGCCGGATAATTATATTCACACTAACCTCTTGAATATTAATCAAATTACCTATCTTTGCACCTCAATTTTAAAATTATGCGGACGTGATCCGCACGGGACTAACAAAAAATTATGGCAGTTAGAATTAGATTATTACGCAGAGGACGTAAAAAATTGGCGATGTACGACATAGTTGTAGCAGACGCCAGAGCGCCACGAGATGGCAAGTTTATTGAGAAGCTAGGGATTTACAACCCTAACACCGATCCGGCAACTATTGAGTTAAATACCGATAGTGCTTTAAAATGGGTGATGAATGGTGCCCAACCATCCGATACCGCCCGGGCAATCCTTTCGTATAAAGGGGTTATGCTACGCAAGCATTTACAAGTTGGCGTAAACAAAGGTGCTATCACCCAGGAAGAAGCCGACAAACGTTTTGCCGAGTGGTTGAAAACCAAGGAGGCAAAAATTCAGGCTAAGGTTGATACCCTGGCCAAGGACAAAGCGGCAGCCGATGAATCGAAGCTGGCAGCAGAAACCAAAGTAAAAGAGGCGCGTGCCGAAGCTTTGCTGAAGAAGCAATCGGAGATGCTGGCCGCAGCCGAAGCAGCCGAAGCGGCAGCGGCAGCGCCTGCTGAAGAAACAGCGGCAGCAGCAGCTACTGAAGAACCCGGGGCTGAGGAAACTGCGGAAGCGAAAGAGGAAAAAGCGGTAACTGACACGGCTCCTCCTGCCGAAGCCAAAGAGGAAACCCAGGCCGAAGCTGCACCGGCTGAAGAGGCCAAAGCGGAACCGGCCGCTGAAGCACCGGCACCGGAAGCAGACAAGGCAGAGGAACCGGCTGCCGAAGAGCCCAAGGAAGAAGAAGCCCGGGAGGAAGCAAAGGCCAAAGAAGCTGCCGATGCAAAAGCTGCGGCCGAGCCCACGGAAGCCGAAGAAAAAGCTGCGCCTGCCGCAGACGCAGACACAGAAGAAAAGAAAGAGGAATAAACCCTGTTTAACATGGATATCGATTCATGTTATCAGCTTGGTTACGTAATTAAACCTCACGGCCTGCAGGGCGATATCCGTGTCTTTATTGATGCCGACAACCCGCAGGACTATCAAAACCTGGAATCAGTATTCATCCTGCAGGATGAACAACTGGTTCCTTTTTTTATCCGCCACATCAAGGTCTCCGGCAATAAGGCTATTTTATCCCTTGAGGACTGCCACGATATTGACACGGCCAGCGGGTTAAAAGGGGCCGCCCTCTACTTGCCGTTGACAACTTTACCGGAACTGGCCGGTGACCAGTTCTATTTTCATGAAATAATCGGCTTTACCGTACACGACACCAACCTGGGAACACTGGGCCCGGTAATTACCGTTTACGATGCCGGCCCGCAGAACCTGCTGGCCATCGATTACCGGGGCAAGGAGGTGTTGTTGCCTATTACCGATGACACGATTGGCAAAGTGGACAAGGCCGGTAAACAATTGTTGGTTACCCTGCCGGCAGGCTTGCTTGACATTTATCTTGAAGAACCCGGTCATGAGGATTGATATTATTACCGTGTTGCCTAAACTGCTGGCCGGCCCGTTTGCCGATTCTATTCTTAAGCGGGCCCAGGAAAAAGGCCTGGTAGAAATTGTGGTGCACAACCTGCGCGATTATGCGACCAACAAGCAAAAGCAAGTAGATGATTATGCCTTTGGCGGGGGAGCCGGTATGGTGCTGATGATAGAGCCCATCGACCGCTGCCTGACGGCCCTTAAACAGCAGCGTGATTACGATGAAGTTATTTACCTGAGCCCGGACGGGGAACTGTTTGACCAGCCGCTGGCCAATGAACTCGCTACCCGCAAGAATATTGTTTTGCTGGCCGGCCATTATAAAGGGGTGGATGAACGGGTGCGGGAGCACCTGATCACCCGCGAGATTAGTATTGGTAATTTTGTGCTCACCGGAGGGGAACTGCCGGCTGCCCTTGTTACCGATGCCATTGTGCGCTTGTTGCCGGGGGTGTTGTCAGACGAAACCTCGGCCCTCACCGACTCCTTTCAGGATGGGCTGGTGTCTCCCCCTGTTTACACACGGCCGGCTGTATATAAGGGCTGGGAAACCCCGGCCGTGCTGCGCTCGGGCAATGAAAAACAGATTAACGAGTGGCGCTTTGCGCAGGCGGTGGCCCGCACCAAACAAAGGCGCCCCGGCTTTTTTAAGCCGGAGGAAGACAACAACCCTTGAACAGAAGCCCTGTGAGCTGCGGGGTAGTGGCCCCTTCCCCGGGGCGTGGGTGGCTGGTCTTTCCCGTCTAAGTTAGCAACCGCAACTGTCGGTGGATTGTTTTACCCCGGCTTTCACCAGGATTTTTTCCATCAGGCACCACTTAGTCAATCCGGATTGAAAAAGGTTAACACCAACAAAAAGGGTAAAGAAAAACCAGTACGCATTAACATAATGGCCCAGCAGCACGGAAACAACAATAAAAGTTCCGGCAATCACCTTGATATAATCGTTTGAAGTCATAATTAAAAAAATGTTTAATCGTGCAAGTTAGGCAAATTTTTCGTTTTTCAACCTATGGCCCCATAATCCGCAAAGCCATCGTCATAGGAGTTTAGCCTGAAAAATTCATGATTTTCATGAATAATCCGGGTTAGCCCGCCTGGTTGTTCCTATTCTTGCGGCAACAAAAAAAAGAGGGACGGGTTGCCCCTCTTTTTTCGTCTGGGTCAGGTTGATCAAAAAGGGGTTAGTTATATAAATAGCGATGGCATTCGCTACACAGGTCTTCGTCCCAGCCGTCTTTTAACTTTTTCGGATGAACAAACTCAAGCCCTTCTTTGATAGAAGCAAACTGCTCTTCTCCGGGCTTACCTTGCAGCACAATGGTGTGGCATAAATCGCAATCCATGGAGATTACCTTTCCATCGGCACTTTTGTGGTTGTCATCGTGGCAACGGAAACAGCCGTTGTAAGTTTTATGGCCGATATGGCTTTCGTATTCATCCCAACTGGCCCCCATGGCCGGGAAGATATTTTGTGAAAACTCGTTTATCATACCCTCAATGGCCTGGTCAATATCGGCCTGCCGGGTTTCCAGGATTTCCGGCATATTTTCAGCGTAAAACTGCTTCGTGTAGGTTTTGATAATATGAATGGCGGTGTCCTTACTGTCGAAGGGGTCTTTAAAAATATCCATGGCTACCTTCTTAATATAGGGCAGGTCGGCAGGGATTTCCCCGGCTACCATGGCGTGGTCAATAAATGCCTGCGGGGTATAGTAGTTATGGGATGGCCGGTTGTGGCAATCCATACAATCCATTTCCCTTGGTGTGGCTTTGGCCAGTTTCTTTTTTTTGAGGGGCCTGTCGGCATCCTCATATAAAATGGTGTCTCCGGTTTTCAGGTTGATATACTTCACCCACGGAATAGCCTTACGGTTATCGCGTTTGGGGATATATTCTATCTTCACATCGGGGTTGATATGCCAGTGAATACCTTCTGAAAGCCCCAGGGCACTATGTTCCGGCCCTATTTTCATTTGCAGGCCGATATTCCACTCGGTATTCACGCTGTCGGCCAGGAAATGCTTCTCTTGTCGTAATTGCCGGGCATAAAATTTTTCCGGCCAATGGCACTTTTCACAAGTTTCGCGGGCGGGGCGCAGGTTATGAATAGGTGTTTCAATCGGGCGGTTAAAGTCATTGGTAATCACGGCATAAACCTGGCGCAGGCCTGACAGCTTGGAGCGCACATACCAGTCGGCCCCATTACCTACGTGGCATTCAACGCAGTTTACCCGCGCGTGGGGCGAGTTTTGGTAGGCCACATGCTCGGGCTCCATAACCTCGTGGCAAAGGGTGCCGCAAAACTCATTCGATTCGGTATAATGGAAGGCCTCGTAACTGCCAATGGATGACATAATGAGCAAAATAACCGTTCCCACGCTGAAAATAACAATGGCATTGCGGTACTTAGCCACGTTAAGGTCGATGATCGGCCAGCCTTTCTTAATATATTCCAGTTCCCGTTTTTTCCTGCGTTTCACTTCAATCATCATCCCTATGGGAATAATAAGCAACCCGATTATCAGGAACCCGGGAATGATAATATAGATAAACAGGCCCAGGTAAGAGCTGGTATCTTCATATAAATAGCCTACTGCGCCCAGCACAACTATCATAAACAAACTCAGGCCGGCTATTACCGTGCCAATGAAGGATACCAGGTTATAATACGATTTTGGCAGTTTCATAGTATTTGATGTTTTTCCAGTAGTTTACGCTATCTTTCTCAAAACAAGAGGCTTAACCCCTTGTGTTTGCCTGTCTCCGGGCTGCTTATTGGTTCAAAGATCAAGTATCAGGGAGCCTTTTGGTATGATTTATATCATAACCTAAGGTGATTTTTATCAAAACCCGGGCGGCTGGGAAGAAACAAAAAAAAGAAAGGAGGTGAGGCCTCCTTTCTGCTACCTAAGCAATCCAACAGATTATTCCGCAAAAGACCGCAGGTAAACCACCAACATCCAACGTTCTTCATCATCAGCTATCTTTTTATCAAAAGCTGGCATATCATCCCTGCCAAAGGTGGTCTTATAAAACAGCTCGCCATCGGTTTGTTGCTGAAATTCAGGTGTGGTGAAATCACCACAAGGGGTATCTAATTCAGCAGCTTTAGGCCCATCGCCCAGGCCGGTTTTACCATGGCACGATTTGCAGTGTTGGTCATACAACTCCTCGCCTATTTCCATGGCATCTTCATCATCGGCCATAGGGTTGGCCATGGTTTTGTACTTAGCCGGCACTTCCCATCCTTCCTGGTAATTGCTGGCCGGGAGGAAGGCCAATAGTGTAAGCACCATAAAGGCGACCAACACCAATACTAAATTGTGCAGTGTTCTCTCTTTCATAATTTATTTAATTTAGGTCTAACATAATTTATAGTTGATATCATCTGGCTAGTTTGATTTTAATCATCATATAGACTACATACAGGTAGTGAAACCAAACTGCGGAGAGCAGGACAATGAGGGTGTAAACCATCCATAACGGGGCGTCTGTATCGCCTAACCCCCGTTTTTTTTCTTTCACCGGCTGTATTGGTTTGCCCCAGTTTATTTCCCCTTTTGCTTCGATAGTGCCATACGTCCGGTTCTCTTCTATCTTAGCCACTATGGTTAATACCCCTGTGGTATCGCCCGGCATATCAACAGGAAAAGCAACCTGCACGATACCGTTTTCATCGGTTTTTTCTTTGGCAAAGTTGTACAGGCTGAAAGTCCCCTGCACATAAAACAGGATATTTACCTTGGCAATCGGTGTGCGCTGATTATCGGCACCCGTTTCTGTAGCGCTAACCTCTATGGATTTCGTGCTGTCTTTCTGGAAAAAAGACAGCTCCAGGTCGCCTTGCCTGATAGCCATTTTTCGCTGGGCCGCTTTCACGGCCGAAGACCCTTTGTACTCCACGATGAAAGTAATTTTACCTTCGGGGTCTTTGGTGATTTTGGGGTTATTGCTAACCGTTAACACGGCTTTGCCCGCATCATTGGTTTTTATTTTATCGAGGAGGATGCGGGCGGTATCGTTAAGGCAATAAAAATAGAGCATGGCCTCGCCAAATGGCACATACCGCTTTTCCTTCACAATGAGGGTTGCCACCAGGTTCTCGGTTTTATCAGGGCCTTTGAAATATTCAACCTGCACCCGGGCGGTTTTCCTGACGGCCTTTTGTGCCAGCCCTTTACCGGCAGTAATTGCCGTAGCGAGGCTTATTATCAACATATATTTCATCACGTTTTTCATAAGGCCAGGTGTTTAAATGTGTTGGAGTTTTTGCGATGCTTTGCGCTTTTCTTCTTTTATCTTTCTTTTCAGGACCCGTTGCATGACTTTCTTTCTTAGTTCGGCATAGTTGGTTCCTTCTTCGCCTTTAACTACCGACACAATGGGCAGGAACTTGGAGAACAGGAAAAACAGGAAGCAGAATAAGGCAACACCGGCAAAGGTGAGCAGCCATTCGATGATCGTTGGAGTATAATGAATATACTCAGGCCGCAGGTCTTGCAAAGGCAACAGGGGTGTTTCCAGGGTAGGGATTATAATTAAGTAGCGTTTTACCCATAAGGCAAAAACAGCAATTACCGAAACGGCCGTTATGCTGTTAATATTCCTGAATTTAGGGATCAGGATAACCAGTACCGGCAGGGCTACCCCGAGAATGGCCGAGAAAAAAAACCACCACCAGTACTCGTGGGGGTCAAACAGCTTGTACAACACCTCCATATCCCAGGTTTCAGAACCATACCAACTGGTCAGGTATTCGCTAAAGGTAAAATAGCCATACAAGGCCCCCAGGATCATAAGAATGATGCCGAGATAATTAAAGTGGATTTTAGTAATGTAAGATTCTAAGTGGTAGTATTTACGGAAGACCCACAGGGCAATAATCAACACCCCCGTACCGGAAAATACGGCAGCCACAACAAAGTAGGGGGCAAAAATGGTGCTGTGCCACCCCGGCCTGAGGGTCATGCCGAAAATCCAGGCTAAAACCGAGTGGACCAGCACGGCCAGGGGAATAATGATGGCCGACATGATAGTAAGGCCCCGCTCTAAAAACCGGTTTTGTTTAGCATTTCCATTAAAGCTGATGGCCAGAAACCGGTACAGTTTTTTACGCCACTTTTGCTTAAAGGGGTAATCCCGTAAAGCAGCCAGGTCCCTGATAGAAGCCAGGTAGAGAAATATTATGCTGCCGATAAGATAGGTGCTTATGGCCAGCACATCCCAGATAATGGGCGATTGAATGCGGCCATACAAGGCCAGGTGGTGCAGCCTGTCTAACCGGCCCATGCACAATAAAATATAGGCCGGCCCGATGATGGTGGAAATAATGGTAATAATTTCGGCAATGCGGATAATAGGGTGCCGCCATTCTACGCGGAGTAAGTGCAGGATACCGGAAATAAGGGCCCCGGCATAACTAATGCCGATGAAGAAAATAAAATTGGCAATATATAGGCCCCACACCACATTGTCGCGCATGCCGGTAACAATATGGCCTTCTACAATCTGCACAACCAGGGCATACAGGCCACCCAGTATAAACACGAGTAAAATGCCAACTTGCACCATACCCGACTTGCTTATAGATACCATTTGCGGGATGAAATAATTCAGGGCCCGGGTAGCTTTTGCGTCTAATTCCATGATTATCTTAATGTTTATGAACTATTGATTTTTTGTAAAACTCTGCCTGTTCCGGGGTTAACGTTTTAAACCCTTTCTTATAATCGAACAAACGGTCAACCGGGGGCAGGTAATACACGTTTGGCTCGGTGCCTAATTCCGCCATAAAATGATAGCCGGCCCGGTCGTAAATCAGTTCACTAAAACGAAACGATTCGGTGCCATTGGTAACAATGTCTTCGTTTTTGTCGCCAAAGAAAATCACCCCGTTGGGGCAGCCGGTTACACAGGTGGGCAGTTTGCCCATGCGGGCCATATCGGGGCAGAAATCGCATTTACCCACGGTACCCACCTTGTGCGGCACGCTGGTTTCGGGGGAATAGTTTTCATCATCTTCTTTACCCTGCCCGGGGTCTTTCCATTGAAATACCCGGGAAGAGTAAGGGCAGGCTGTCATACAGAATTTACAACCGATACAGCGCTCGTTATCAACCAGCACCAGGCCATCGGTACGTTTATAGGTAGCGCCCACGGGGCACACCTTTACGCACGGGGGCTGGTTACAGTGGAAGCACGGCTTAGGGAACCAGTAAGGTGCCGTATCGTCACTGTCTTGCATCAAAAAAACCTTTATCCATTCGTCCTCCGGCTCCAGTTGGTGCATTTTCTGGCAGTTGCTAACGCACTTGCGGGCGTTACGGCAGCGGGCCAGGTCTATGACCATGACAAACTTTTTGTTGGGGATGCCTTTGCGGGCATTTTTGCCATGTGCCGGCATCCGGGCCGGGGCCACATTGGCTTTATCTACTTCTACCAGCTTGCCGTCAGGGGATAACAAGGTCATGGTTTCGCCACTTTCTTTTTTGGTTTCGCAAGACTGGGCGATAAGCCCTGCCCCGCCAATAGCCCCGATAGCAGCAGTGGCGGTTTTAAAGAAGAATTTTCTTCTCGACTGTTTCTTTTTGCCTTTTTCCATGTGGATAAATTTTGGGGTGATTACAACAAACTACCCTTTTGCAGGAGGAACAATCTTTTGTGCCGGGATGGACAACTTTGGGTAGCATTAGTTAAAACTTTGGGTAAGCGTTCATCAACTTTTACCGCAATTTCCTACCAAATGTCATTTATTGCCTGCTAAATAAGTATGACCTAAATCATTTGCCCAAGTGATTTATATCACCCCTTTGCCTGACGGAAGCTATAACCAGGCGCCAGCCTTAAAATGCTGTGGCCGGATAACGGCAAAAAGGTTATTTTTTGCGGATACGTTTGGTGTAGTAAACCGAAACACCTATCGAAATCAGCGCAAAGACCAAAAAGGCAATTACCCTGAAACCGGTTGACATCTGGCCCAGGTCAACAAAAAACAAATGGCCACCGGTAACGATGATGGTTAACACCGACAAGTACCGGTATTTTTTGTTGTGCAACCATATACTTAAGAAGAAAAAACCGAAGGCCGTGGCTGTCCAGGCCAGGGTAACGTAATGGCTGGGCAAGGCTTTGTTCAGGCTATAAAGGATCATAAAAAAAGCGCACAGCAAATACGTATTCCTGAACATTTCGGTTTTCAGGGTCAGCCTTTCCCGTTGCCAGTTGAGTATGCGGGCAGTAGCCAGGGCGGTAAAGGCAAAGGTAAAGTTTATGGTATCAATTGATTCGGAAGCTATCAGGTAGATGAGTAAAATGGAGATGAACAAAAAGGTGTTGGCCACCACAATAATTTTGGAGCGGAACCACAAGGCCATAGAAACCACCAAAAAACTTTGTAACACCAGGAGCAAATAAGCATCGGGCAAACCCGAAATATGATAAAGGGCGATACTCATGGCCATAAAACCGTAAACGGCATAGGTGGCCGGGGCAAAATCCCGGCTGGAGCGCATCTTGAGCAATACCGCAAACAACAAACATAAAACAGAAATAGCACTGAAAATCGGCACATACGAAGCGCGGTAAAATTCGGGGGTAATGATGAGCAGAAGGATAGAAAAGGCCAGGGCATTCCCTACAGAAACAGAGATTAAAGCCGTATTGCCCGGCAGTTTTGTTTTCGGGATAAAGATTGAGCTGGCATAAATCACCGCATAGCTGAAGAGAAAAATAATGTTGTCTTGCGGTGACGCTACCAGGCGTAAAGGGTGCCCCATAAACGGGTTACCAAATAACCATAACCAATGGGTTAGGTAAACCATAAATAAAGCATAGATATGCAGTTTCCACCACGCCTGCCGGTAAAAAAGTACAAGTGAGGCCAGGGAGGTTAGTGTGAGCAGGGCCAGGGTGACAGGGGTGGTATCAAAAAAGATGGCCGTAGCAATAAGCAAGGTAACCGCAATCCCGGCCAGGAATTCCGAATTTCCCTGCCAGGCATGGTAAAGCTGCCAGGCAATGATGGCCAGCAACAGCATTAAGGCCGGCCATTGGTTGGCAATTAAAGGATGGCCGGTAAAAAAATGCAGCTTAAGGGTTACATAATACAACAGTAGCAGGCCGCATATACGCAGTACATGCACCAGGGCCGGAAATGAGTGGCGCAGAAAGTAAGATAATGCCAGAAAAGCCACAACCGAAACATAGCCGATACTATTGGCCAGGGTATAGCTTCCGGAACTCTCAACATACGCTACCAGAAAGACGATACCGAAAAGAAAAACGATGCTGCCCAGCCAGGCCAGGCCATATTCCATAATTCTGGATTCGGCATGTTCGGCCTGGCTGACTTCTGCCGTGGCTTCCGGGGGCTGGCCCACGGCCTTGTCGCCCACCCACTCAATGCCCATAATGGATTCAAGGTGGTTGACCCTTCTTTCCAGGATACGTAGTTTCTCTTCAATATTGTTTCCCGGGTTAGTGTGGGTAAATTCTGTCATGGTGTGCCTCCTTTCAGGACTATTTGCCAAAACAGCATAAGCGGTTAACCAAATATCTGTTATCCTTCTGCCATTTGAAATGACCTAGATCATACCTGCCATTGATATATATCACATGCCGCAACATTCGGCAACAAAAAAAGGGGCCGCATGGCCCCTCTTTCTACTTAACTACTATGAA
>JALSJF010000234.1 GCA_026989505.1 Cyclobacteriaceae bacterium | reverse complement strand
TTATGCTGAAATAGAAAGCCGGGAGGCCCTGCCTACCTATCAGGACCATCCCAAACATTTACACGTAAAAGAATTTATCGGGGCGGTCACCTGCCAACGATGCGTGGTGGATTACGAGACCTGAACCTTGCCGGCTACCCATCCTCCCTGGCAAAATACGCTGCCAGCGCTTTATCCAGGGCGCTGCCCCGCAGGTTTTTGGCAATAATCCTGCCTTCCCTGTCCAGCAAAATAGAAAAAGGAATAGCATCTACGGCATAATCACGGGCAGCTACCGAATTGAAATACTTCAGGTCAGAAACATGGGTCCAGGTAAGCCCGTCTTCTTCAATGGCCTGCAGCCATTTTTCTTTGGTGCGGTCGAGTGAAACACCATATACGGTAAAGCCCTTGTCTTTATATTTATTATAGGCCCGCACCACATTGGGGTTCTCCAAGCGGCAGGGGCGGCACCATTGGGCCCAAAAGTCAACCAGCACCACCTGCCCCCGCAATGACGACAGCGGCACAATCTTACCCTCGGGGTTAGGCAGGCTTATTTCCGGGGCTATGGCCCCCACTGCCGTAGCTTTGGCCCGCGCTAAATTGGCTACCATGTCTTCTATGTAAAAGCGCCCCGGGTATTTTTCGTTCAGCACCCTGGCCAGGCTGTCTTTAAGTGCTAACTGGTCGTTTTTATCGAGGGCGTTAATAAGCTGAAAAGTGCCCAGGTTAACCTCATAGAGCCTGATCAGGTCGGCTGAAAAGGCTTGCTTTTCTTTTACCAGGGCCATGTACTTCTCGCGGGCATTCTCGGCTGCCTGGTTATCGCCCGCCTGGTTAGCCTGCACATATTCGTTATTTATTTCCCTTTCCCTGGGCCCGAACTCGGTATTAACGGCATTGTAAAATTGTTCGATCATTTTCATCTCCCGCGAACCTTCAACCACCAGGTTACCGGTACCGTTGCCCCCATCGAAATTAATCACCAGGTCATCCTGATCGATGATAACCGTAGTGGACTTCTGGTTAAAAAAGTTTATTTTATAAAAACCGGCCTCTCCGCTGAATACATGGCTAAAGGTGTTGTCGGCATTCACCGCAAGGGTATCCACCGGCTGCGTCCTGTCACGCATCATTTTTTCTATCGTGATTATCCCGGCCGGGGCATTAACTACCGTGCCGGAGATAACTATACCCTCTTCTTGTGTCTGGCTGTTAGACTGGGTACAACCGGCTATTACCCCGGCCAGTAAAATAAAAGTTAGTAGGTGCTTCATCGTTATGTTTTAAGATTTTTTACGAAGATCACAACTCCTTGTTGCGAATACTGTGATCTGAATTACAAGCAAAAGTAATTAACCAAGATTATATTATGGGCAGGCGGCACGGTATTTAGTCCGGTTGCCTGGCTGTTCCTTATTCAGGCCTGCGGAATATAATCCCGGGCAGCGTCCAGGGCCTTATCCAAACCATTTACATCGCTGCCCCCGGCCGTAGCAAAAAAAGGCTGGCCACCGCCCCCGCCTTTGATATGTGACGCCAGTTCCCGCACTATGTTGCCGGCATGGAGGTTATGCCCATTAACCAGGTTCTCTGAAATGACCACCGCAATTTGTGGTTTACCTTTGATTTCGGTGCCCAACACCATAAACAGGGAAGACAACTGGTTTTTAAGTTCAAAGCCCAGTTGCTTTAAGCCCCCGGCATCGGGAACCTGCACCTTGCGGATAATGACCTGGCAACCGTTTACGTCTTCGGCATTTTTAAGCAGGTCATCTTTCAAAGCGCCTACCTTTTGTTTTTTTAGTTGTGCCAGTTCTTTTTCCATGGCCGTTTTCTCGCTTACCAGGTTGGCAATGGCCTTCTTTAAGTCTTTCGGGTGCTTTAACAATTCCTTCAGCTCCTGTAAAATTTCTTCCCCGGCCTGCACATAGGCTTCTGCCTCCGGGCCGGTGACGGCTTCTATGCGCCTCACCCCGGCCGAGATAGAACTTTCCGTAATAATCTTGAACAAACCTATCTGCCCCGTAGCTGCCACATGGGTGCCCCCGCAAAGCTCTACCGAATATTTTTTATCAAAAATAATTACCCTTACCTTTTCGCCATATTTCTCCCCGAAAAGGGCCATGGCCCCCTGGGCTTTGGCCTCCGCAAGGGGTACATCACGTAACTCTACGAGGGTAATATTCTCCCGGATTTTCTCATTCACCAGGTTTTCAACCTGCCTGATCTCTTCGGGGGTCATTTTGGCAAAATGCGAAAAATCAAACCGCAGCAGTTTGGCGTTCACCAAAGAGCCCCGTTGCTCTACATGGGTACCCAGTACGGTACGCAAAGCAGCATGCATCAGGTGGGTTGCCGAGTGGTTATTCACCGTGCGCAAACGCTTGCCGGCATCCACTATAGCCTTAAACTCAGCCCTGGGATTGGCAGGCAGTTTGTCAACATAATGCACAATCAGGTCATTCTCTTTTTTTGTGTCCAGCACGGCTACTTCTTCACCGGCAGCAATCAGCTTACCGGTATCCCCTACCTGGCCCCCGCTCTCGGCATAAAATGGCGTAACATCCAGCACCACCTGTACCTGCTCCTGGCCTTTTTGTTTCAGGGTACGGTAGCGTAAAATCCTGGCCTCGGCCTGCAACTGCTCATAACCAACAAATTGCACCCCGGTGGCCTCACTTAACACTACCCAATCACCGGTTTCTTTGCTGGCGTCTTGCTTTGAACGTTCTTTTTGCCGGGTCATTTCCCGGTTAAACCCTTCTTCATCAACACCATACCCCCGTTCACGGGCAATCAGGGAAGTGAGGTCGAGGGGAAAGCCAAAGGTGTCGTACAGTTCAAACGCCAACTCTCCCGGTATTACTTTGCCGCCCTTTTGCTCCACCTTTTGCATAATACCACCTAATTTTTTCAGGCCTTGCTCCAGGGTGTGCAAAAAACTGGCCTCTTCCTGGGTAATTACCCTGGCAATAAAATCAATTTGCGCAGTCAGCTCAGGGAAGACATCGCTAAACTGGGCCTGTAACGAAGGCAGGAGTTTGGCCAGAAAAGGTTCTTTAAGGTTAAGAAACTGGAACCCGTAGCGTACCGCCCTGCGTAAAATCCTGCGGATCACATACCCTGCCCCGGTATTTGACGGCAACTGGCCATCGGCAACAGAAAAGGCTATAGCCCTGATGTGGTCCACAATAACCCGCATGGCAATAGCGGTTTTTTCATCCTGGCCATACGGTAGGCCGGTCAGCCCCGAAAGGGCCTTAAGGGTCGGCTGAAAAACATCGGTATCATAGTTAGATGACTTATTTTGAATGGCCATAACCAGGCGCTCAAAACCCATGCCGGTATCCACATGTTTTTGCGGCAGGTTTTCGAGGCTGCCGTTGGCCAGGCGGTTAAACTGGATAAACACCAGGTTCCATATCTCCACCACCTGGGGGTGGTCTTTATTTACCAGCTCATGCCCCGGTTTTTGCACGATTTCGGCCTCCGGGCGCAAATCTATATGCACCTCTGAGCAGGGGCCGCAGGGGCCGGTGTCACCCATTTCCCAGAAATTATCTTTTTTGGCGCCATTGAGTATCCTCTCTTCAGGCAAAAATTCCTGCCAATAGGCCCTGGCCTCCTCATCCGATGTCAGCCCTTCGCCTTCATCCCCGCCAAAAACAGTAGCGTAAAGGCGGTCGGCAGGCAGTTGATATTCTTCGGTAAGTAATTCCCAGGCCCAGGCAATGGCCTCTTTTTTAAAATAATCACCAAAAGACCAGTTACCCAGCATCTCAAACATGGTATGGTGGTAGGTGTCTATGCCCACTTCCTCCAGGTCGTTGTGCTTGCCCGACACCCGCAGGCATTTCTGGGTATCGGCCACCCGCAAATCAACAGGTTTTTTCGTACCCAGGAAAAAGTCCTTAAACTGGTTCATACCGGCATTGGTAAACATTAAAGTGGGGTCATCCTTAACCACCATGGGTGCCGAGGGTACGATTTTATGGCCTTTCCCCTTAAAAAAATCTAAAAATTTCTTCCTTATTTCCCTTGATTCCATGTTATTTTGTCTCCGTTAGCGTTTAAAAACACTATTAAAACTGGTCAAACTTCAATTTACAAAACAATATTCCGGTAAAAACCGTACTTTTGTGCAGATTTTCAGCAACACAAAAGTAGAAGAAATCTGAATAGTCGCAGTTATGGCGCGGATTAAATATTACTACGATACCGAAACCTGTAAATATGAGCGGGTAAAAGTCCGTACCTGGGATGTTTTCTTAAATTTCCTCGGTTTCCTGTCGATAGCGCTTTTAATCGCCATTGGCCTGCTTTGGGGCTTTACCAAGTATTTTGAATCGCCCAAGGAGATGCTGTTGCGCAAAGAAAACGAGGAGCTTAAGTTGCATTACGATATCCTGGAAAAAGAAATGCAGGACGTACGGGCCATGCTGGCCAACCTGCAGGAACGCGATGACAATGTCTATCGGGTAATATTTGAGGCTGAACCCATACCTTCCAGTATCCGCCAGGCCGGGGCCGGGGGCAGCGAAAAGTACAAAGACCTGTTGGATGAAAACCTGCTGCAGGAAGACCTGATTGTACGGAATTTTAAAACCATAGACCAGTTAAAGCGGCAGATGTACGTACAAACCAAGTCGTATGATGAGATTATCGACCTGGCGCTGAACAAAGAAAAAATGATGGCCGCCATACCGGCTATCCAGCCCATCAAGAACAAGGAACTTACCCGTCTGGCTTCGGGCTTTGGCATGCGCATCCACCCTATCTACAAGGTAAAGCGGATGCATACCGGCCTCGACTTCTCCGCCCCCCGCGGAACCCCTATTTATGCTACCGGTGGCGGCACGGTAAAGAAAGCCCAGGTAAGCTACCGGAAAACCGGCTATGGCAACCAGGTGGAAATAGACCATGGCTTCGGCTATGTAACCAAATATGCCCACATGCAGATAATTGTGGTAAAACGGGGCCAGAAAGTGAAACGCGGTGATTTAATTGGTTATGTGGGCAGTACCGGGGGGTCAACCGCCCCGCACTGCCACTACGAAATCATCAAAAACGGCAAGAAAATAAACCCGATTCAATATATCATCCAGGATGTTACCGATGAGGAGTATGAAAAGCTGCTTGAACTGGCTTCAAGAGAAAATCAATCGTTGGGTTGATTTTTGAAAAAATGCCTTATATTAGCAGCAAGGCTGACATTCAACCTAACCTATGACCAAAGTCAAGTACTATTATAATGAGGAAACTTGTGCTTATGAGCCGGTTGAAACACCTCTGAAAGCCAGGTTATGGCGCTATTTTTTCTACTTGTTGTCGGCTACGCTGGTGGCGGCTGCCGGGCTCTATGGCTACTATCAAACAAACCCTACCCCCAAAGAAGAGTTATTGGCAAGCAATCGTCAAAAACTTGATATTCAATGGGATATCCTGCAACACGAAATTAAGTTTATCAATACCGCCCTTGCCGATTTGCAATTAGATGACCACGAGTTGCGGGAAATACTGGAATTAAACGATTTACCGGCCGAAATAAGGGCAGCCGGTATTGGCGGTGACAACCAGCTAAACAGCCTGATAGCCCAAAACCTGAAATTTGAAAAACAAATAGTGGCGGCCTATCAGAAGATCTCGAAATTGAAGGCCCAGCTAAAAATCCAGGGCTTGTCATTAGATACCCTCACCAAGTACGCCCGTGCCCGCGAAGAATTCTGGGCCCATATTCCGGCCATACAGCCTGTTGCCCATGAAGACTTACGCAGGTTCTCACCCGTTTACGGTATGCGCCTGAACCCGGTATTGGGCAAATGGATGCCGCATAAAGGGCTCGATTTCATGGGTAAAAGGGGTATTCCTATCTACGCCACCGGGGACGGGGTGGTTACCCTGGCGCAGATGACCTATGGTGGCTTTGGCAACCTGGTGGTGATTGACCACGGCTACGGCTATAAAACCCGCTACGCCCACCTTAACCGCATGCACCCGTTTAATGTGAAAAAAGGCGACCATGTTAAGCGTGGCCAGGTTATCGGCTACATGGGCTCTTCCGGCCGCTCGGCCGGGCTGCACTTGCATTATGAAGTGCTGAAAGACAATGTGCAGGTTAACCCCATCGGGTTCTTCCAACTGGAACTCGACAGCGAATCCTACCGCAAGCTATTGCTGCTGGCCAAAGAAAACACGGCCCCGCTTGATTGATAATAATCCGCCCTTATTTCTTGGGATTGGCTATAGGTATCTGCTTTTTTGCAGCATGCTGAAGTTTATCCGGCCCATATTGTCTCTGCTGCTGTTGCTCCTGGCCTTTGTTGCCTGCAAAACCCAAAAGCAGGCCAGCCACACAGCAGCGCCACCGGCTGCTGCCCCCCGGGACAGCACAATACAGGCGCTACCCGACACGATACGGGTGGCCGGCCCGGCCGATACGGCCGTGGTTGATACGGTGCCGGTTATTCCCCAAAAAGACAGCCTGGTCATTACCGGGGTGGGTGACATTATGCTGGGGACTAATTTCCCCGAAACGTACTACCTGCCCCCTAACGAAGGCAAGGATATGCTGGCCGGGGTAGCCCATGTTTTTGCCGGGGCGGATGTTGTTTTCGGCAACCTGGAGGGGGTGATCCTGGATAGTGCCGGCACCCAGAAAAAGTGCCGTAACCCTAAGGCCTGCTACCTGTTCCGCAGCCCCTCGTACATGGCCAACCGCCTGCACGAAGCAGGCTTTAACCTGCTGAGCGTGGCCAATAACCATGCCGGTGACTTTGGCCCCGAAGGACGGGCACATACAGCCAAAATGCTCGACAGCCTGGGCATACATTATGCCGGTAACCTGCAGCAGCCTTTTATTGTTTTTGCGCAAGAAGGCATTAAATACGGCTTTGCTGCTTTTTCGCCCAATAAAGGCACCCCGCAAATAACCGATATCGCCCGTGCCACCGCCACCGTGGCCCACCTCGATTCGCTCTGTGATGTGGTCATTGTATCCTTTCATGGTGGTGCCGAGGGCAGCAAATACACCTCCGTTCCCCGGGCGCCTGAATATTTCTATGGCGAAGACCGGGGCGATGTTTACCATTTTGCCCATGCCATGGTTGATGCCGGGGCCGACATTATTTTTGGCCATGGCCCGCATGTACCAAGGGCTATTGAGGTATATCAGGGCCGGTTTATTGCCTACAGCCTGGGTAATTTTGCCACGTATGGCCGCTTTAACCTGCGGGGGGTAAACGGCCTGGCCCCTATCGCCCGCATCGTAGTCAGTAACCGGGGCGAATTTCTTACCGGCCGGATAATTTCTGCCCGGCAGGTGGGTTGGGGCGTACCGGAAATTGACCCCGAAAATGCCGCAGCCCGGCTTATAGAAGAATTATCAAAAAAAGACCTGCCGGAATCTGTAATTTCCATTGATGAATCAGGAATAATTTCCTATCTTCACCCTTAAATTAATTCTGCATGCCCTACAAAGAAAAAGAAATAGAGAAGGTGTATTTTACCATTGGCGAGGTAGCAGAAGAATTTAATGTAGCCACCTCGCTAATTCGTTTTTGGGAAAGTGAATTTGACATCTTAAGCCCCAAAAAGAATAAAAAAGGCAACCGCCAGTTTACCAAAACGGATATCGAAAAGCTACGCTTAATTTATCATTTGGTGAAAGAACGCGGGTTTACATTACAGGGGGCCAAGGAGATGCTGAAAAATAATCCGCAAGAGTTACAAAATAAGATGGACATGATTGCCTCGCTGCAAAAAGTAAAAGGCTTCCTGATCCAGCTCAAAGAGCAAATTTAACGAATGCCAGAAGAGAAACTGCTGCAGTTGGCTCTTACCCGGGTTCCCGGCCTTGGTGACATCCTGATCAAAACCCTTATCAGTTATCTCGGCAGTGCCGAAGCTGTGTTTGCCGCCCCGGTAAGCAAATTGCTGAAAGTACCCGGCATTGGCCGGCAAACTGCCAGGGCGATTAAAAATTATGACCTCAAGGAAGCCGGGGAACAACTACAAAAACTTATTGCCAAAAACATTAAGCTGCTTTTCTACACCGATAAGGCCTACCCTTACCGCCTGAAAAATATCTATGACGCCCCGGCCCTGCTTTATCTTTCGGGCAATATCGACCTCAACCACCCCCGCATGCTGGCCATTGTGGGCACCCGCAACGCCACTTCCCACGGCAAAAAATTTGTGCAGGAATTTGTCCGGGAACTGGCCGCCCACAACCTGGTAATTGTCTCGGGCCTGGCCTACGGCATAGATATAGAGGCCCATAAGGCAGCCTTAAAGTACAATATCCCCACTATTGGCGTTATTGCTGCCGGGCTTGACACCATTTACCCGCAGGTGCATACCAAATACGCCAACGAAATGCTGGCCCACGGGGGCCTGCTTACCGAATACCCTCCCGGCACAGCCCTGGACCCGGCCCGCTTTCCGGCCCGTAACCGCATTATTGCCGGCCTTACCGATGCCACGGTAGTGGTAGAAGCCGCCCTGAAAGGCGGAGCCTTAATCACAGCCGACCTTGCCTCGGGCTATGACCGCGAGGTGTTTGCCGTTCCCGGCCGGTGGAACGACAGCTACTCTGCCGGATGTAACCAACTGATTAAAACCCATATTGCCCAGGCCATATCCTCGGCAGAAGATTTGCAGTATTATATGCAGTGGCCGGCCGGGGACGAACCGGCAGCGGTTAAGGTTTCCCTTGATAAAGAAGAATTTAGTGAGGAGGAGTGGACGGTTATCGCAACCATTGAACGTGCCGGCAAAGAAATACATATTGACGAACTGAGTTGGAAATCACAGATTCAGATAGGCCAACTGGCAACTATTTTGCTAAACCTTGAGTTTCGCGGGGTCGTTAATTCAATACCGGGGAAAAAGTATGCCTTAAACTAATGCTGCCTGATTATTATGCAATTTTAGGTGTAAGCCGAACTGCCAACCAACTGGAAATTAAGGCAGCTTACCGCAACCTGGCCAAACTGCACCACCCCGACAAGCATGGCGGTGACCCGGCAAAAAACCGGTTATTTAAGGAGATTAATGAGGCATACAGTGTGTTATCGCATACCGATACCAAATTTGCCTATGACAAGCAGCTCTATTGGCAGGAGGAACAACCACAGCCCGGCACCACCGGTTATGCTTCTGCCCAGGCGGGTTATCGTCCCCCGCCCCCCGGCTACCGGCCGCCACGTCAGCCTTACCATTATTCACCCTACCAAACGTATGATGACACCCGCTACGTGTACTCCAAATGGACCCTGATGTATGGTAAAATTTTCGTTACCGGATTGATTCTGTTTGTGGTTCTGCTGCCGATAATGTTGAACTATTATTTTTCCAATTACTTCTACAACCGGGGAATGGAGGCCCTTGAAAACCACGCTTACTACGATGCCGAATACTTTTTTATGGATGCCATGCGCGATTTTGGCGGCAGCAGCACCCTGGCCGCTATTCGGGTGGCCGAAATAAAGCTAGCTTTAAAGAAAAACTACGAGGCCCTTGTTTATATTAACCTGGGGTTGGATTACGCAGAAAAAACTGCCAATAAAGCCTACCTGTATTATTTAAAGGGGCTGGCACAGCGCAACCTCAAACAAATGCACCGGGCCGACACTTCTTTTCGTAATGCCCTGATCTTACATTATACCCCCGACAGCGTGTACACCGCCCTGGCGCCTTTATATGCTTATGAATTAAAGGATTACCCCAAGGCTATTGCATGTTACGATTCCCTGGTCCGCCTCCAACCCCGAAATTACCATAATTACCTTAACCGTGGGTTTTGCCGGCAAAAACTCGACCGGCACCAGGCGGCTATTCACGATTTTGACATGTTTATCAACAACCAGGGGGCAACTGGCCCGGTGCTTTTTTTGAAAGCCATTTCACAACTTAGCCTCGAGCAACTCGACAGCGCCTGTGTTAACTTCCGGCAAGCGGAAAGCCTGGGAATCAACAGTGCCGGTACTTACGTGCGCCTTTACTGCGAGATAGATACCTCGGATATCTATTACCCGCCCCCAAGAGCATGGTAACCGGAATGGGTTACAGCGGGGTAAATTTAACCCGAAAAATTCATATGAATTTTGATGAACAGAAAGTAAGCCTTCGGGGCGGTACATCTTAGCTTCGTCAACAAATGCCAATAAAGGGTGATGAGAGTTCCTCCCTGGCTTTTGAGGATTATAGCCTTTTGCTGCCCCTTGCTGTGTTCCGTAACGTGTCAAAACAGTAGAATCTACATCG